>DATNQJ010000025.1:0-2386 GCA_036704085.1 Stenomitos sp. | reverse complement strand
TTGGTGGCGCCCATGACGCTCGTCGGCCGCACGGCCTTGTCCGTCGAGATGACCACGAAGTAGGCGACCCCCGTCTCGTCGGCCACCTGGACCAGGTTGCGGCTGCCGCACACGTTGTTGGCCGCCGCCTCGACTGGGTTGTGCTCCATGAGGGGCACGTGCTTGTGAGCGGCCGCATGCAGCACCACCTCGGGCCGATGTTCGGCGAAGATGGCCTCGACCCGGGCGCGATCGCGCATGTCCCCGATGGCGGGCACCAGGTTCAGGTTGGGGAAGGCCCCCGACAGCTCCTGCTCGATCTGGTAGATGGGGTGCTCGGCGTGATCGAAGAGCACCAGCCGCTCGGGCTCCTGGGCGGCCACCTGACGGCACAGTTCGGAGCCGATGGAGCCGCCCGCGCCCGAGACGAGCACCCGGCGGCCCTTGAGGTAGGTCAACAGCTCCGGATCGACCACCACCGGGTCGCGCCCCAGGAGGTCCTCGATGGAGATGTCGCGCAGCTGGCTGATGGAGACCGTCCCGCGCAGGATCTCATGCAGGGCCGGGATGATCTGGACCCGGGCGGGGGTGGCGGTCGCCAGGCGCAGGATCTCCTTTTGCTCCCGCTGGGCGGCCGACGGCATGGCCAGCACCACCAGGTCTGCCTTGAGGCGCTCGACGAGGGGCTGCAGGTCCTCGCGCCCGCCCAGCACCTCCACGCCGTGGATGCGCAGGCCGCGCTTTTCGGGACGGTCGTCCACGAAGCCCACCGGCACGAGGCCGCGCTCGGGATGGCGCACCATGTCGCGCACCAGCATCTCGCCCGCATCCCCCGCGCCCACCACCAGGGTGCGGGTGGAGCCCGGCGCCTTGGTGCCGGGGCCCACCTCGGCCCAGTAGCGCATGGCGAAGCGCACGCCGCCGAGCATCAGGAGACTCAACAGCGCCTCGATGAACACCACCGAGCGCGGGAAGCTCGCGTTGCTCGTTGCGTAGAGGAGCAGGGAGAAGGCCGCGCTGCCCGTCACCACCGCGAGCGTGATGCCCATGGCCTCCCGCACGCCGATGTAGCGCCACACGTGGCGGTACAGGCCCCACAGGCCGTTGGACACGACCCGGAGCAGGGGGAGGGCGACGAAGAAGATCCAGAACTGGGAGATGTGGGCGACCGGGATGACGCTGTCGAAGCGCAGGTTGAACGCCAGCCAGTAGGCAAGCGCCGCCACCCCCAGGTCCAGGACCGGGATGAAGTGGCGCAGGTTACGGACGAGCCGGTCCATGAGGTCTGATCGCTCCCAGGTAGTGACCGCGCAAGGCGGGAATCGCCTCGAGTAGCCGGCACAGCGTCCAGCTGAACGGGGCCAAGCGCCGTGCCAGGGCCGGAATGAGCGTCGTCGCCACCAGGCGCACGTCGCAATCGGGGAAGAGCGCCCGGATCCGATCCCGCGTCATCGGCACCAGATCGCGGTTTCGGGGGTCGGTCACCCGCATATCGTACCATACGATGACCCCGTCGGGCTTGACGACGCGCCGCATCTCCTGGGCCAGTCGGTCCTGGGTGCCGGGGTCGAGGATCGAGGAGAAGACGGTCGATTGCATCACCAGATCGAAGCTGGCGTCGGGGAAGGGCAAGCAGGTCCCGTCGATGAGCTCGAAGCGCAGGTGCGGCGCGAGATCCCGGGCCCTGGCGAGGCGATCGGTGAGCACGTCGACGCCCACCACCCGCTCCGAGCGGGCCCCGTAGCGGACCATCTGGCGCAGGTCGTCGCCCGTGCCGCACCCCACGTCCAGCACGGTCGCCTCCGAGAGGTCCGCGTAGCCCTCCGCTGCGAGGAGGTCCAACAGGACCCGCTCACGGCGCTGGACCCGGTACAGGTTGCCCGTCCGCATCAGGGAGTAGCGGTCCGCGGGCAGGCGTCGCTCCCGCTCCTCGTAGACGCGCCGGACGCGCTCGACTTCATCCGATGGCATGGGGCGTGATCTCCTTGAGCATGGTCTCGAACCGGTCCACCAGCTTCTCCCGGTCGTAGCGGTCCTCGACCAGGCGCCGGCCGTTGGCCCCGAGCCGCGCGCGCATTTCGGGATCGCGAATCAGGCGCTCGACGGCCTCGGCGAAGGCCGGGGCGTCTTCCGGGGGCACCGAGAGGCCCGCGTCGGCCTCGGCCAAAAGCGCGGGAGCCTCGCCTCTGGCCGCGAGGACCACGGGCTTGGCCGCGGACATGGCCTCGTAGAGCTTGGAGGGGACGGCTCCCTGAAAGAGCGGCAGGTCGCGCAGGGTCACGGCGTAGGCGTCGGCCGCGGCCACCACCTCGGGAATCTCACGCTTGGGCAGGGAATCGAGGAAGCGCACCGTCGAGACCCCCTGGGCGAGCTCCACCAGGCGGGGCTTCTCGGAGCCGTCGCCCAC
>DATNQJ010000024.1:0-5335 GCA_036704085.1 Stenomitos sp. | reverse complement strand
GGTCTCTGATGGGACCGGCAGTCTGTCTCGTTCGTCTGCCATCTCTGCTCCTACGGCGATTGCACTCGCCGGCTAAAGGTCGGTTGAACCGGTGGGTAGGTGTGGTCGAGCGAGAGCAGGTAATCCACCAGGTGACTGGCCTCTGGTGACGCCACAATCACCTTCCCAGCGGGCGCGTAGGCCGGTGGTACGGTGACGACCTCCTCGCCGGGAGCGGCTGCGTCCTTCACGCGGAACAGGTAGCCGAAAGAAGGCATGATGGACCACGGGACCAGTGCCCTGGGTTGGTAGAGGTGTAAGAGTTGCCAATGGCGATCCGGGAGGCGAGCCGCCACGTTGAAGAGATCGGGCCCCGTGCGAGCGGTCCCCATCAGTTGCGGAACATCGTAGTAGTAATCGCTAGGCACCGAGGCCCGTCCCCATCCGCGGGCCTGATCGGTGGTGAAGGCGGGATCGCGGATCTGCTGGGAATGGCAATAGATACACCCCTCCGAAATATAAACCTGCCGCCCGGCCGCCTGTGCCACGGTGTAGGGCTTCAGATCGGGCGGTGGCTCGATCGCGGTCAGCATGGCCTTGGGCACGATGACGAGGATCGTCAGGGCGAAGATCATCGCGGCCGTCGCTCCGAGCAGCAAAAACCAGACACGGGTCATGGGGTGGCCTCCGGCTCGACCAGGGTGGGCTTGGGCTCATGCCAGGGCGGCAGCGGAGCGACATGGGGCCGCGGTTGGATCATCAACCAGTAGTGGTAGGCAAAGACCAAGTGTCCGGCCGCCAAAACGATCCCCGAGATGCTACGCGCCCACAAATAGGGAATCGTCGCGTCGACCGATGCCTGGAAAGGCGTGGTCGGGTCGAGCATGGCGAGGCCCTGGAACACGCCACCAAAGGACAGGCTCACGATGTAGAGGATGATGCCGATGAACACCAGCCAGAAGTGCCAGCCTATCAGCGCAGGCCTGGGCCAGTCCTTTTGAACCAGTCGCGGCACGATGTAGTACATCGCCCCAAAGAGCACCAACGTCACGAACGCATAGACGCCCATGTGAGAGTGGGCGATCGTCCAATGGGTGAAGTGGGTCGTTCGGTTGACCTCCGGTAAGGCCGTGAAGGTGCCCTGGAGGGAAACGGCCGTGTAGGCCATCGCTCCTAAGACGATAAAGCGCAGGGCAGGCGAGAAGCGTAGCGCCCGGAAACGGCCGACCATCGTCATATGGTGATTGACGGCCACAGCGCCGACCGGAATGACCATCAGGACGCTGGCGACGATGGAGGTGGCGATCATCCAGGTCGGCAAGGGGGCTCCCACCAGATGGTGCATGCCATTGAGGGCGTAGAAGAAGGAGAGGGTCCAGAAGCCCAGCAACGAGAGTTGGTAGGAGTAGATCGGACGGCCGAGGATCTTGGGGATGAAGTAATAGATGGCGCCCAGGTTAATCGCGGTCAGCCAGAATCCCAGTGCGTTGTGGGCATAGAACCAGTTGGCGGCCCCCGACTCGACCCCATGGTAGAAGGGATAGTTGCCCGTGACGTAGATGATCGGAAACCAGACGAAGGAGCTCGCGATGTACCAGACCGAAACGTAAAGGTGCTGGACCTTGCGCGAGACGACCGTATAGAGGATGGAGGCTCCGACACATCCGCCCCCGACGACGAGCCAGGGGACGACCCAGTAGCGATCCATCTCGAGCCATTCTAGGCCGTCCGATCGCCCGCCAAGCAGGGTGATGATGCCGATCGCAAGCCCAATGTTCCAAATCCAAGCACCGACCAAGGCCACCTTGGGCCACTTGAGAGGCACGTGGACGAGGCGGGGGACGAGCCAAAGGGACTCCCCTAGCATGGCGAGCGAGGCCCAGCCGTAGATCATGGCATTGAGATGCGCCGGACGGACTCGCCCAAAAGCGGTCGGTCCCCAAGATTGCAGCCAATCAGGAAATTCGAACTTGAAGCTGGCAACCACCGCAAACAACGTCCCGATGAGGAGCCACAGGACGGCGGACGTGAAGCAGAAGCGTGCCGCCACTTTCCCGGACTCATCGAGCCGCAGGCGGGCCTCAAGATCCAATGGTTCGTCCGAGAGGTTCATGACCAACGTCCTCCCCATTCGCCAGGGCCAGGAGCTACAGGTGGCCCATATTTTTCAATCCGCTCGGCGCACTGGGTGGGAAGCTCCCACTCCCTTGCCAAGCGGAAATCACGCGCCTCGAAGATGAGGAGGGCTTGCTTATCGAGGTCCTCGAACTGTCCAGTGAGAAAGGCCCAGAGGTACGCTCCCATCATCAGGAATCCCATGCCTGAGATGACGAAGAGCACGGCCAGAGAGTACGGGAACATGAGGACCTCCGTATCGTTTCTTTTTTAATTTATATGAATTAGCCTAACCAGACAAGCATGCCTCCGACGCCAGGCTGGCGACGGTCTCTGCGGCCGGGTGTCGGCCCAAGGCTAGCGGTGGATCCGATTGCGTGGACACGCGTGCTTCAAACGTGGGATGCCGAGACGCTTCACACCACCACGTTCGGATACAACCTGGCGGCAAGCAAGACGAGCACGACAAGACCGATGGCCAGCAACCCAAAATCAACCCCGAGACCAAACACGCTGCTCCCGCCCTGGACCATCAAGGCCCGGAGGGCATCCACTTCATAGCTGAGGGGATTGACCGCTGCGATCGCCCGCAGCCAACCCGGCATCATGGCGAGCGGGTAGATGGCGTTGCTCGCAAAGAACATCGGCATGGTCAGGACCTGGCCAATGCCCATGAAGCGCTCTCGGGTCTTCATCAGGCACGCGATGACCAGGGAAAACGTGGAGAATAGCGCCGAGCCCAGCACGACGAACACCAGGACCAAGACGATGGCCCAGGGCGAGAATTGCAGGGGGATGCCCATCAACAGGGCGATGGCGTAGACGATTACCGCCTGGGCGATCCCACGGATCCCGGCCGAAAGGCCCTTACCGAGTACCAGCGCGCTTCTGGCGGCAGGTGTGACCAGCTGCTTCTGCAGCAGGCCCAAGTCCCGCTCCCAAATGACGATGATGCCGTAAAAGATCGCCACGAACAGCACGCTCTGAGCGAGAATGCCGGGGGCCATGAAGGCCAGGTAGCTCATTCCTCCGGTCGGGATGCCCCGCAATCGCCCGAAGACCTGTCCAAAAACCGTCAACCACAGGGCCGGTTGGACCGCTCGCGTGAAGAGCTCGGTCGGGTCTCGGCCCAGCTTGCGCAGTTCGACCTGCGCGATCGCCGTGGTCTGGCGCGCGTAGTCCGTAAGCCAAGTCACGCTAGCCGAGACGGCCCGCGGTGCGACGGGTCTGACGGACATCTCTGAACTCCTCGCCGGCCTCCAGCGCGTTGCCGGTGTAGCGCACGAACACATCCTCCAACGCGGCCGCGGGCCCGACTTGGGCCTTGAGATCGGCCGGGCTCCCGACGATCACTAGGCGGCCTTGCTGCATGATGGCGATCTGCGCGCACAGGGTGTCGGCTTCTTCCATGTCGTGCGTGGACATGACGATGGTCGTCCCGAACTGGGATCGCAGCTGCCGTAGCCGCTCCCAAACGGCATGGCGGGCCACGGGATCGAGCCCGACCGTCGGCTCATCGAGGAACAAGACAGCTGGCCGATGAAGCATGGCTTGCGCGATCTCGAGTCGGCGAATCATCCCACCGGAGTAATGGCTTGCGACCTTGTGAGCGACCTCGCCAAGCCCCAGCAACTCAAGGGCCTCGTGGATGCGCTCCCGACGGCAGGCCCTGGGAATGCCGTAGAGCTTGGCGAAGAGCTCGAGGTTCTCGTAACCGGTCAGCCCTCCGTCCGCCGAGAGCAGCTGGGGCACGTAGCCAATATGTTGGCGCACCTCGACCGGTTGTCGAATGATGTCGTAGCCCGCGACCCGCGCCGTTCCCGAACTCGGAGGCAGCATGGTGATGAGCATCTTGATGGTCGTGGTCTTACCGGCCCCGTTTGAGCCCAGGAGGCCGAAGATCGTCCCGGCCGGAACGCGCAAGGTCAGATCGTCGACGGCCGTGAACCCACCGAACAGGCGGCTCAACGATTGCGTCTCCACCGCCAACGGCGGTGTCCCCTGGGCGCAAGCTTCCTGATTCTGATCGGCCACGAGCCTCACCTCCCGTGCCGTAAGGGCGTCGGGAGCATTATACGGTCCCGCAGGGAAAGCGGAATGGCGAAAAGGCCGCTACAGGTCCCGCTCAGGTGCTGGGACGTTGCATCGATCGAAAGGCATGGCCGAGCCGGACCTCACCCCCTTGCTCAGGCTAGGCGCGCCTTTTACGTCTCCGACCGGTGGGATATCCTTCGCAGGACTGACTTTTGGCCTGAAATGGTGGACAATTGAAGGCGAACGCCGTACCTTGGCGGCCTCGGGGATGCTTTGCCAGCCGCTCGCCCGATGGCTTCCCCTACCGGTACCCCTGCGGCCTCACCTGGGATGATGGAATTACGTGACTTTCGCCACTAACCTTGCCACCAACGGCCTATTGACCGGTTCCGCCTCGCCGCGCGCCGAGTTGTTGCGCGACGAGCGACTGGCCGAGATCTTCGAGGCGAGCGCGGCGCGGGCCCCGGAAGCCACGGCCCTCATCTTCGGGGGCACCCTCCTCACCTACGGCGAGTTGGACCGGCGTGCCAACCGCATCGCTCAAGCCTTGCGGACGCGCGGCATCGGCCGCGGGGCCTTCGTCGGCCTGTGGATGTCCCGTTCGGCCGATTTGCACGTCGCCTTGCTGGGCATCCTCAAGGCCGGGGCCGCCTACATCCCGTTCGATTTCGAGGCGCCGCCCGAGCGGGTTGCCGCCTGTCTGGGCGATTGCGCCGGCGCCGCCATCCTCGTCGATGACCAGACCGTCGAACGCGCCCGAGACCTGCCGTCCTCGGTCCTGAAGGTCGGCGGCCTGCTCGTCGAGGAACACAACGGAATGGCACCCGACCTCCGGGCGGTGGGGGCCATGCCAGACGATCCGGCCTACGCCATCTACACGTCCGGCTCCACCGGCTCGCCCAAGGCGGTGGTGATCAGCCATCGCAACATCTGCCACTTCCTGCGCGCCGCCAACGAGATCTACGGGCTGCAGGCCTCGGACGTGGTGCTCCAGAGCTGCTCAGTGGCGTTCGACCTGTCGCTGGAAGAAATCTTCGTGCCGTACCTGGTGGGTGCGACCCTCTGGGTGGCCGCCCGCGAGACTCTTCAGGACGCGGACCGCCTCTGCGACGTGCTAACCGACGCCGGCGTCACCGTAATGGACACGGTGCCCACCCTCTTGTCCTTGCTTCCGCGGGACGTGCCCACCTTGCGCGTCATCATCCTG
>DATNQJ010000023.1:0-6845 GCA_036704085.1 Stenomitos sp. | reverse complement strand
GGCCTCGGTGATGCCGTCGGTGTAGAGCACGATCGCCTCTCCGGGAGCGAGCGCGAGGTCCTGGGGCGTCAGCCGCTCGTCGAAGAGCTCGGCATCCAGGCCCAGCGCCACCCCCTGGGCCCACCATGGGGTGACGCCGTCCGGGCGAACGTGCAGGGCCGGAAGGTGACCGGCACATGCGAAGCACGCATGGCCAGTGGCCGGATCCAGCGCGAGGAAGAAGGCCGTCACGTAGTTGCAGTCTCGGAGGTCCGAGCCGATCGTCGCGTTGACCCGCTTGAGGCCGGCGACCGGATCGGCGCAGCCGCCGAGTAGTGCCCGCACGGCCATGTGGGTCACGGCCATGTAGAGCGCCGCGGACACGTTCTTGCCCGAGACGTCCCCGATGAACAGGCCCAGGGGGCCAGAGGGGGCGTGAAGCACCTCGAAGAGGTCCCCCCCGACCTCCATCGCGGGCAGGCAGCTGGCCGCCAGCGACCATCCGGGGATGGCCGGCAGCACGGCGGGCAGCAGGCCTATCTGGATATCCCGCGCGATGCGCAGCTCGGCGTCCATCTTCTCCTTCTGCTGGATGGCCGCCACGTAGAGGGCGTTCTGAACCGAGAGGGCGGTCTGGCCGGCGATCGCCACGAGCAGGTCCAGGTCCTGCGAGCCGAACGAGCGGGTCACGTAGTTGGAGCTCACGTAGAGCAGGCCGATCAGCTCGTCCTTGACGATCATGGGCACGCACATGACGCTCTGGAGGTTGAGGGCCATGACGCTTGCGGTCTGGGTCGACGCATCGGCGCCAGTATCCAGGATGCACAGGGGCTGGCGCGTCTCGAGGACCTTGTTGGCGAAGGTATAGCTGATCTCGAGGCCCTCCACGGGGTGGCCCTGGCGATTGAGGCCATAGCGACAGTGCAGGCCACCGTCCTCCGGCAGGATGACGTAGCCCGTATCCGCGTCGGTCAGAGACAGGGTGTGCTCCAGAAGCATCCGCAGGACCTGGTCGAGATTCAGCGAGGAGGCGACCGCCTTGCCCAGCTCGTTGAGCGTATCGAGGCGGCGGGCCTGCGAGGCCCCTTCCTGGCGCAGGGCCGCGATCCTCCGCAGCTCCAGCAACCACGCGACGAGTTCGCGGTAGGGGGCGGTTTGGTGCTCGACCCGAGCGGGATCGGCCGGGGCCTCCAGGCAGATCCCGAGCTTCGCGGTCTCGTCGCCCCGCTCGACGCGGATCGGCACGATGACGCGTCCCTGATCGAGGAGGGGAGTGCCCTGTGCGTGGGCCCGGCCGAGCAGGATCGCATACGGCTCGGACTTCGTGCCGGCGGGACAGAGGTTGTGCCACTCTCCGTCTTCCTCGATCAGCAAGGCCCCGGAGGCGGATCGCGTAGCGCCGAGCACCAGGCCGAGCAGATCCTGCTGCATCGCCTCGATCTCCTCGGCCGGGTTCGGGGCCTCCAGGAGGCCCGTCAGCAGGCCTCGCAGCCGCTCCGAGAGCCCGAACGGGGAGAGGGACGTTTCCGGGGCCTCCGGGCCGGGGCTTGCGACTTGGAGGGCGATGGCGCTCGCATTGTCCTGGCTCCCGTGCGCGATCGCCTCTTCCAGGGCGGCCCCCAGTTGTCGCTCCAGCGCCTCTGCGCCGGAGAGGTCGCGCAGCGTGTCGGCCCCCAGGGTCGAATAGAAGCCGTCGGAGCACAGCAGGAGCAGATCGCCCGGCTCCAGGCGGAGCGTCTGGTGGGCGATCTTGGGGCTCTCCTCCTTGCCCAGGTAGCGGAGGAGGGTCTTGCGCGCCGGATGGGTGAGCGCCTGCTCGGGCGTGAGCTGCTTGGTCTTCACGAGCTGGGTGGCGAGGGTATGGTCCTCGGTCAACTGCCGGACCTCGGCCCCTCGGATCAGGTAGGCACGAACCTCGCCCAGGTGGTAGAGATCCAGGTGCTCGCCCTGCACGACGGCGACGGCGACGGTGGCCCCCATCCCCTTGCGCTCGGGTTGCTCGGCGACCTCCTGGCGGATCCGGGCGTTGGCGGCAAGGAGCGCGGGCTCGACCGCGTCACCGGCCTCGAGGCTCGCCACCACCAGCTCGCTCGCGAGGTCGCCCTTGCCGGGGCCGCCGATCCCGTCCCCGACGGCGAACATGCCGCGCTCCGGGGCCACCCAGACGAAATCCTCGTTCAGCGCCCGGAGACCGGCCGTGGTAACCGCCGCATGCGTCATGATGGGAGGAGAGATTCGCTGTGCCGTAACAAGTGCCTGCATTGCGTCGCCTACCTTACTGCGCCCCCACTTTGCGGGGGCGTGCCTGATCAGGATGGCCCGCCCGGCGCCTGCATGATGTGAGGAAGTGGGGGGCGAACCTATTTTATAGCGAAACTCGGTGGGGGTATATAGCATGGGAGGAGCGCCCTCTCGCTCGGTCGCCATGTCACGGCAGCAGAAATGGACGTTATGGATCGCAATTCTCCCGCTCGGCCGTCTGGCCAGCCCCGCCCCTACGCCTCGACCCTCCAGGACCTGGCGGTGGCCTTCAGTGCCTCCACCTTGGCCGCGAACGGCACCCGGACCCTGCCAGCCCTCAAGCTGCCGGAGCGCCCGTGGACGCCGCTCGACCTGGATACGGTCTTGCTGGATGTCCTGAGCAAGGTGGCCCAGATCGCCAAGGCCGATCGCGGCTTCATCTCCCTGGTCGATGAGGCCGGAGGGCCGATCTACTCGTTGGTCCTGGGGGGCACGGGCGACGTCCATACGCTGTTCCCGTATTGCACCACCCTGCTGCAGGACGTGATGACCGAACGGCGGTCCCTCTGGATCGACGACGCCCAGCGCCATCCCCTCTTGCAGCACTCCGACAGCGTCTTCGAGCTCGGGTTGAGGAGCTTGATCGTCCTGCCGCTCTTGCTGTCGGAGGCGGTGGTGGGCGTCATCTACGTGGACCGGAGTTCCCTCGCAGAGCCGCTCACCCCCCCGGAGCGCTCGATCCTCGAAAGCTTTGCGACCTACGCGGCCCTGGCCGTCCACAGCGTGTGGGCCAACAACGAGATGTCCGCACGCGTTCGGAAGCTCCAGCTCATCAACGAGGTCTCCCTGGCGATCAGCGCCACCCGCAAGATCGAGCGCTTGCTCTCGTTGATTCTCCAGCACTCCTTGTCGCTCTCCGGCGGCGACCAGGGCTACATCCTGCTGGGCACGCACGGCGACCTCAAGTGCCTCGCCAGCCTGGACAGCTCCGGGCGGCCGCTGGAAACCCTCGCGATCAGCCGCAGCATCGTCTCGCGCTGCATCGACGAGCGCCGCGCGATTTGCATCCTCGATACCGGCCTGGACGCGGCCAACCAGACGGCCAGCGTGATGGCCCTCGACTTGCGATCGGTGATCTGCGTCCCCCTCGTGGCGAGCCAGCAGCAGCTCGGAGCCCTGTACATCAGCAGCAACGCCATCACCAAGACCTTCACGGCCCAGGATCAGTCCCTGCTGGAGGCGATCGCCAACCAGGCGGCCCTCACCATCCAGAATGCCCAGTTACTCGAAGAGCAGGAGCGCCAGATCCATGAACTGGAGCGGGCCCTCCAGCTGGTCCACGAGGCTCAGATCAAGGCCGTGACGGACGGATTGACCGGGCTCTTCAACCACCTCTTCTTCAAGGAGCAGTTGATCAACGCCATGGCAGAGGCCGAGCGCTACGGCACGCCCCTCAGCGTCATCATGGTGGACCTGGATCACTTCAAGCGGATCAATGACACCTACGGGCACCAGACGGGCGACGAGGTGCTTCGCCAAGCCAGCGCGTGCCTTCGCCAGACGGTCCGCGACAGCGACATCGTGGCGCGGTATGGCGGCGAGGAAATGGCCGTCTTGTTGCCCCATACCGACGGCGCCGGGGGCGCCTTGGCCGCCGAACGGATCCGCGCGGCCATTGCCGCCATGCCCTTGAGGACGATCGCAGGGGAGCCCTTCACGGTCACGGCGAGCCTGGGAGTCGCCTCGCTGCGGGCCGGTTCGACCGCCGTCGAGCTGCTGGAACGTGCGGACAAGGCCCTCTATACGGCCAAGCACCGCGGGCGCAATCAGGTCGGACTCGATGATCCGTCGGCCGCCAAGGGCCTTGCGCCCGACCCGGAGCAGCCGTAGCCTCGGCTCCTAGATGTCTTTCCGATCGGCCCACTTCCGGCCCAGATCGGGCACCTGGTAGCGTTCGAGGCGATCCAGGAGGCTCCGCGGATCGGGGTCCGCGCAGAGCAGGTCGCGATGGGTGTCCGGAATGAAGCCCTCCGAGACGCCCCGCTCCACCATGGCCAGGAGGGTATCGAAGTACCCCGCCACGTCCAGGAGGCCCATGGCCTTCCGATGGATGCCGATCTGGCCCCAGGTCACCACCTCGAAGAGCTCCTCGAAGGTGCCGAAGCCGCCCGGCAAGGCGATGAAGGCATCGGAACGAGCAGCCATGAGGGCCTTGCGCTCGTGCATGGTGCCGACCACATGCAGCTCGCTCAGGTGGGGGTGCGCCAGCTCCCGATCGACCAGGGCCTGGGGGATGACGCCGATGACCTCACCGCCCCGCTCCAGCACGGCGTCCGCGATGGTCCCCATCAACCCCACGCTCGCCCCGCCGTACACCAGGCCATAGCCCCGTTCGACCAGGGCGTAGCCCAGGTCCCGGGCCGCCTCCTTGTACTCCGGCCGAGCCCCTTCCCGCGATCCACAAAACACGCACACGCGCTGCATGAGTCATCCTTCCAAACCAGGGTTAGAAACGCTCGCGGCTCCCCGTGCCGGCGCGCGGTCCGGCGCCCGGCGGAGGCGAAACGTCCCCGGGGGCCAAGAGCCCCGATCCACCCATTATTCCACAGTTGAGGGACAGACGAACCTCGCAATATTCCGTTACACTTGCCTTGACCATGCCCCTAGCGAGGCGTACAGTTAAGCGTGGGATAACCAGTTTTTAGGAGGGTTTTACTATGGCCACCAAAGTGGGGATCAACGGATTCGGGCGCATCGGCCGCCAGGTGCTGCGCATCGGCCTCAAGAATAAGGATCTGGAGTTCGTCGGCATCAACGACCTGACGGATGCCAAGACGCTCGCCCACCTGTTCAAGTACGACTCGGTGCACGGCGTCTACCCCGGCACGGTGGATCACACGGAGAACGCCATCATCGTCGACGGTCGCCACATCGAGATCTCGGCCGAGAAGGACCCTGCCCAGATTCCCTGGAAGAAGTGGGGCGCGGACGTGGTCGTCGAGTCGACCGGCCGCTTCACCGACGCCGAGAAGGCCAAGGCCCACCTCGCCGCGGGCGCCAAGAAGGTCATCATCTCGGCTCCGGCCAAGAACGAGGACATCACCATCGTCATGGGCGTCAACGACAAGGCCTATGACCCCTCCAAGCACCACATCGTTTCGAACGCCTCCTGCACGACCAACTGCCTGGCCCCGGTCGCCAAGATCCTCCACGAGCAGTTCGGCATCGTCAGCGGCCTGATGACCACGGTGCATGCCTACACCAACGACCAGCAGCTGCTCGACATGCCCCACAAGGACCTGCGTCGCGCTCGCGCCGGCGCCATGTCGATCATCCCGACGACCACCGGTGCCGCCAAGGCCGTCGCCCTGGTGCTGCCCGAGCTCAAGGGCAAGTTCAACGGCATGGCCATGCGCGTCCCCACCCCGGACGTCTCGGTCGTCGACCTGGTCATCAACACCGAGAAGCCCGTGACGGCCGCCGAGGTGAACAACGTCCTCAAGGAAGCCGCCGGTAACGGCCTCAAGGGCATCCTCCAGTACACCGAGGAGGAGCTCGTCTCGATCGACTTCACGGGCAACCCGCACTCGTCGATCGTCGACGCCGCCTCGACCATGACCATGGGCGACAAGATGCTCAAGGTCGTCGCCTGGTACGACAACGAGTGGGGCTACTCGAACCGCGTGGTGGACCTCGCCGCGATGGTGGGCGCCAAGCTCGGAGCCTCGGTCCACTAAGCCATGGCGCAGAAGAAGAGCCTCGCGGACCTCGCTCCGCAAGAACTTCAGGGCAAGCGGGTGCTCGTCCGGGCGGACTTCAACGTCCCCATGGACGGGGGTCGGATCACCGACGACACCCGCATCCGGGCCACCCTGCCCACCATCAAGTACCTGACGGATCGGGGCGCCAAGGTTCTCTTGACGTCCCACCTCGGCCGTCCCAAGGGCAAGACCCCCGAGCTGACGCTTCAGCCGGTGGCCAAGCGCCTGGGCGAGCTCCTGGGCAGCGACGTGCGCATGGCGCCCGACGCCATCGGACCCGAGGTCCGGAAGATGGCCGAGGACCTCAAGCCGGGCGACGTCATGCTGCTCGAGAACATCCGCTTCTACCCGGAAGAGGAGAAGAACGACCCCGAGTTCGCCAAGAAGCTCGCCGAAGAGGCGGACCTCTACGTGAACGACGCCTTCGGCACCGCCCACCGGGCGCATGCCTCCACGGCCGGGGTCGCCCACTTCCTGCCGGCGGTCGCGGGCTTCTTGCTCGACAAGGAGATCTCGGTGATGGGCAAGGCCCTCTCGAATCCCGAGCGGCCCTTCGTCGCCCTCATCGGCGGCTCCAAGGTCAGCAGCAAGATCGGCGTCCTCGAGAACCTCATTGGCAAGGTCGACACGCTCATCATCGGCGGCGGCATGGTCTTCACCTTCCTCAAGGCCCAGGGCCTCGAGGTCGGGCGATCGCTCGTCGAGATCGACAAGCTCGATCTGGCCCGTGAGCTCATGACCAAGGCCTCGGCCCAGGGCACCACCCTGCTGTTGCCGGTCGACCTCGTGGTCGCCCCCGACATCAAGGCCGAGAAGGCCAGTGCCGTGGTCGACGCGGACAAGATCCCCCCGACCGAGATGGGC
>DATNQJ010000022.1:0-8631 GCA_036704085.1 Stenomitos sp. | reverse complement strand
GGAATCCACCGAGGACGCCTCTGGAACACCCTAACTACCGGTTCGAGTACCACCGATCCGCATACGGATTGCGGGGCGGGGGCCGGTGGGAGCCCCGGTTGAGGGCCCCTATCACCAGCCCGAAGAGAAAGCCCCCGATGTGGGCCCACCAGGCCACGCCTCCCACGTTCGCCTGGCTCGGGGCCAGCGCCGCGATGCCCTGGATCGCCTGCATGGCGAACCACAGCAGCAGGTAGATCAGGGCCGACACGCGAATGGTCGTGAGGAAGAAACCGATGGGCACCAGGGTCAGGACCCGGGCGTCCGGAAAGAGGATCAGGTAGAAGCCGAGGACCCCGGCGATCGCGCCGCTCGCCCCCAGCGAGGGCAGGGTGCTCAGCGGGCTGACGAAGACCTGCAGGGCCGTGGCGAGGATCCCCGCTGCGAGGTAGAAGACCAGGTAGCCCAGATGCCCGAGCTGTCCCTCCACGTTGTCCCCGAAGATCCAGAGCGTGAGCATGTTGCCCAGCAGGTGGAGCCAGCCGCCATGCAGGAACATGGCCGTCAGCACGCTCAGCCAGACGTCCAGGTGGATCACACCGTGCCGGAGCTGCGGCCATGCGTGTGTCAGCTCCCGCGGGATGACCGCCCACTGGTGAAAGAAGGCGTCGATGCCCGGCCCCAGCGAGAGCTCGTAGAGAAAGACCAGGACGTTGACCACGATGAGGGCATAGTTGACGACCGGAACCCGCGCAGAGGGAATGTCGTCGTGCAGGGGGATCATCCGGGGCCTCCTCTGGCAAGCAAGGTGGCCCCAGTCTAGCAGATCCTCCCGGCGCCCGCGTTAGTAGACGCTCCAGGTCGCTGCGGTGAAGGGAATCCCCACGCCACCGCCCTGGTTCGCCCAGACGGTGGACCAGGCTCTCATTGGCCAGGTGGTCGCCACGTAGGAGACCGTCGCAGCCGCCTGGGAGTACGGAACGGTCGGGCCTTGCCACGGCATGTTCGCATCCAGCGTTTTCGTGCGCGTGTAATCGAGCAAGGGGTTGTTGGGCCACTTGACGACATCGCCGTTCACGTTATCCTTGACCGGCGCAGACTGGGTGCCGACGACAAAGGTCCCGAAGCGGTCGAGCCGAGCCGTGAAGGGATACCGCTGGGCCGTCGTGCCGAACAGGGTGGGGGCGTTCGTGTAGTAGAAGTGCTCGTCCGTTTGCGCCAACGGGATTTTACCCCCAACCGTGTTGACGCTCGGATTATGCTCGACGTCCGTGCTCGCCACCTTGTTGGCCCACCAGAGCATCGAGGGGAAGCCCGCGGAGTTGGTCCATGGATCGACCGAGAAGGATGCTCGCGAGAACATCATGGGGTAGTTCTTGTTGGGGCCTCCGCCGTCATCCCAGAGGGGGCTGCTGTAGCCGCGCGGATAGTCCCATAAGAGGCGCCGGCGCCAGTACGGGTTGTTGCCGTTCACGCCGGGCGGAACCTGCTCGATCAGGAAGACGACCTGGGCATCGTCGGCTCCTGCCAGCTTGATGTGCTCGTACAGGAAGACGACCTGTTCGGTGGCTGGCCGGGTGCTGAAGTTGAGGGTCAGGTCGGCCGAGGCCGGATAGACCTGGCCCGTGACGGCCGAAAAGGCCGTGAGCTGGCTGTTGCCGCTCGGCGTATCGAGGGCGGGCGCGAAATACGGAGACAGGCACTGCCTGAATAGGGTCGCGGCGCCTGGCCCCTGGTAGAGGCGATCGACGTTCTCGAGGCCGTTGGCATTGATGTTGCGCCCGCTCGGAGTGATGCGCGCCGAGCGGCCCGAGATATACTCCGCTCCGCCGAGTGTGACGTTCAGGGCCTGGTGGATGCGGACGCCCTTCGAGTCCGTGGTTCCTTCGCTCACGGCGAAGACCGAGAAGGTGATGGCGTTGGTCTCCAGGAAGTTGCGACCGTCGAAGGAGGCCGAGGCATTGTCCATCCCCGTCATGTTGCCCTGGATGGGAATGGTGCGGCCATCCATGTGGCGGTTGGAGTAGGCGATCTGCCCGTTGACCGTGTCGACGCCGTAGTAGTCCTGGAGGGACATGCGCACGTAGACGGCCACGCGCACGATGGGGTTTTGGCGCACCTGGTAGACCTTGCGCAGCACCGGTTGGCAGAAGAGGCCGTAGGGGTACTCGTTCCCGTAGATGCCGCCCCGCGTGTTGGGCCAGAGCTTGGTGCCGTTCTGGAGCATGGGGACATCGGGCGCCCCCTCCGCAAGGGTCGGGGGCTTCGGCTCGAGCTGCTTGTACCAGTAGCCGCCCGAGAGGTTCTGGCTGCCGACGCTGACGGTGGCCTTGCCGGTCTGGCCAGGGGTCGCGTCGAAGTACTCGAGGGCCGGGTTGCTGGCCACGAACTCCCAGCCCTTGTTCCAGGTGTCTTTGGTCGTGCCGCCCCAGTTGGCGAAGGCCTCCCAGTTGCGGATGTTGCCGACCAGGCTCAGCTCGCGCACGGGCGTGTCTGCCGACGCCCCGGTCGACTTCAGCTGGGTCTGGGTGAGGGCGATGTTCGGGTAGTCATCACCCGCAGCTGGCGGGACATTGCTGACCGCCGACGTCCAGACGGCATTGCGCATCCGGTCCATGCCGGGAGAGATCTCGTCGATGGCCATGTTCAGGCCGATCACCGCGGCATCCATGGTGTTCTGGTGCTCCTTGGTGAAGCCCGACTGCCGCGTGCTGACGAAGACCTTGGTCATGATGGCGATGGCGGCCAAGCTGAGCACGACCGTCAGCATGATCGTGAAGGCCAGGGTGAACCCTTGCTCGTGTTGGCGCTGCTTCTTCATCTCCGTAGCCATCTGTACCGTCCTTAAAGGCGAATCTTGCCGTTGAGCACCGCGTAGCTGTGGGTGATTTCCGGCTTGGATCCCCCCGCGGGCTTGATGAAACTCGCGCGGTTGCCGTTGCTGTCGAAGAACTGCTTCTTCTCGTACAAGCGGACGACCAGGATCTTGACCCGATAGTTGTTGAAGTTGGGGTCGGAGTCGCTGTTGTCGATGGAGGCCCCGCCCTGATTGGTGCAGGTGTCGGCGATCAGGTAGCTGGGCCGCGTGATGGTGTCCACGTACTGCCCGTGGGGGTTCGCCGACGAGGTGGCGCCGTTGATGTAGGTCTCGACGTTGGTGACCGACCCCAGGGAGCCGTAGAGCTGCAGCCGCGCGATGTAGGCGACGTCGTCGTCTTCCGGGTTGGCGGCCTCGAGCAACCCCCCACCGGACGTGAAGAGGTCACCGGGCGGCGAGGCGAACCGGCTGATCAGGCTGGACACGGAGAGGCCCCAGGTCTGGCCCGGTGAGTTATGGTCCTTGCCATCCGGGAACCGAGGGAAGTTCAGGTACCAGTAGTTGGAGACCAGGACGCTCGCGCTGCCGTTTTCCAGGTAGACGGGGCGGCTGCGGCCCTGCGTGTCGCTGATGAGGCTGTTCTCGACCTGGGTGTGCATGAGCACGTCGTCGATTTCCGACTGGACGATGTTCTGGGAGACGGCCAGGCCACTGATCTTGGTGCGGGCATTGGTGTAGTTCATCATCACCGAGCTCATCCCGATCAGCACGGTGGCGATCAGGGTCGCGGCGACCATGACCTCGACGAGGGTGAAACCGGCTCCGGATTGCCTCGAACGCACGATGCCCTCCTTAGATCTGGGGAAGCGGGATGTTGCGGGCAAAGGCACTCGTGCTGAGGGTGTAGAGGTCTACGTTCCCCTTCCGGAGGCTGCCGTTGCTCCCCACGCGGGAGGTGGACAGGGAGATGATCGCGGAATAAGGGCTCAACAGCGAGGCGTTGCTGAACGGGTGCTCGTTGTGGAGGGTGAAGGGACCGGGGACGTCCGGGCCCATGACGATATCCGCGGCCTTGGTGACCTTGTAGCCGATGTTGACGGTGTTTTTGCGCACGCCGTTGCTCCAGAAATCCTGGATGGTGCCGACGTTGTTGGCCTGCAGGGTCAGGTAGATGCCCGAGGTCGCGCAGGTGGTGCCGATGGGATCCTTGAAGCTGTACCACGAGGTCGGGCTCGCCATGGCCACGTTGCTCGAGGGCGAGGCCTCCAGGCGATAGAGGGGATAGACGGACAGATCGCCCTCGGTCCGCTCGGTCCGTGCTTTCAGCGTGCTGCCCGCGGGGCCCACCCAGTAGAGGATGTAGCGGGGACGGTTCAAGCCGTAGGGCTGGTCCGTGATCATGGCCAGGATCGAGCAGGTACCGGTGCTCTCGATCCCCATCATGGAGGTGTCGACGTTGCGGTTGGTGAAGAAGGTGTTCGGCAGGCCGTCCGCGGTCTTGCCCTGCGTGACGATGCCGATGTTGGCGAAGGTCTCGGGGTTGTTGCGGTACTTGAAGGCCGAGACCCCGCTCTGCTCGATCGAGATGGTGGCGTAGTGGTAGATGTAGGTCGCCATCCGGACGTCGTCTGCGATCTGCCCGATGGCCTTGGCGGCCTGGTTGATGGAGTTGATGTCGTCCTCGGCGCGGCCGTTGACGCGCTGCCATTGCACCATCATGGTCATGGCCGCCGACATGATGATGACGAAGGCCGTCGAGGCGATCATCAACTCCATCAGCGAGAAGCCGGCCTGCCGGCGGTGCTGGGGCGATCGGTTTGCGTCAGGGTGCATGCGTTCCATCCTATCGGGCGGCACTAACCTCTGCCTTATTCTTCCCACCGTGCTCGGTCGCTAATCGTTTTCGGCAACAAAGAGGCCCCGGGGCACGTGCCCCGGGGCCGAAGCGACCGTCCTACTTGCGCAGGTTGTCGAAGGTGTAGCGGGTTCCCCAGCTCTGGATGCTCCCGGTGATCCGGAGCGCCGAGCTCCCCTCTACCCGCGAGAGGCTCAGGCTGGCACTGGTGCCCACGTCTCCACCGGCGTTGTCCGTGAAGGCCGCGTTGCCGTTGCCCAGCGTGCCGCCGACGGCATTCTTCCACGAGCCGCCGTTGCGAACGCGGAACGCGTAAGTGAGGCCGTCGCCGACGCGCGTGATGACCACCGTGTAGTTGCCCTGGGTCCATGTGCCCACCCAGTCGGAGACCGTGAAGCCCGGGTTCGACGCGGCCGCCGAGCCCGAAGCGGCGACCGGGGGGGGCGAGTTGCCTTGACCCTCGCCCCCTTCGACCCGCTTGGCGGAGGAGGCGATGGCCTGGTCGGCCTTGAAGAGCAGGCGCTTCCTCGACCCGGAGATCTGGGTCGTGGAATCGCCCGTGCTGTTGTCCGACAGGAACGTCGACGACTTGGCCTGGGCGGGGTTGCTCGCCTCGGCCGTCTTCGACGCCGCCCCGACCCGAGCGACCGTGAGGTAGCTCGTCCCGGTGATCGCCTCTTTGGCCTGCCAATCGCCATCGGGGACCCATTCGTAGATCGGTGTTACGACCTGGTAGCCGACCGTCCGCGTGCCGACCGGAACGTCGTAGGGAACGTCCCGGTAGTACGTGGCGGTCACCGTCACGGGCTCGTAGTAGGTGTAAGCGACCTTGACGGTCACCGGCACCTGGTAGGCCTCCTGGCGGGGGGTCATGATGGCCTCACGGCCCAGGAGGGCGTACTTCCACACCTGGCGCGCACGGGTGACGTACCCGTAGGTGGCGCCAGGATAGAGGAGCTCGTAGCTCCGGTAGGGCTCCTCGACCCAGGTGTAGCCGTAGACGTCACGGTAGCCCGTCACGTCATAGACCTGCTCCTGGTAGGTCTCCGTCTCGTCGTAGGTATAGGGCACCTGCTCCGAGTAGGCGACCGTGTACGGGCGCCAGGACGAGAACACCGACCGGTAGCGGGTCACCGGGCGGTAGGCGGTGTAGGCATACGAGACGCACTCCTGGTAGGGAGTGGCGACCAGATCACACGTCTGGTACGGAACCGAGACGGTCTCCCAGCTGGAGTAGCGGTAGCCGCTGACCCAGCGGGAGCGAAGGACCTGGCCCCAGTGTCCACTGGGGTAGTCGAAACCCGCTTCGTAGAAGTGTTCGTAGTGACCGGGGGATGTGTACCAGCGAAGGACGTTTTCCGTGCGAGCGTGGGTGACCCACTGCCAGGAGTAGGTGTACCGGGTCTCCCAGCGCCAGCCGTACGCGGTGTAGGCCTCTTGGTCCTGGTAGGCCTCCGTGCGGTAGATGGGCTCGTACTCGGTCCGATACCGAGTCTCGGTGCGAGTGCCCGTCTTTTCGACCTGACGGGTCTTGGTCTCGTAGACGGGGCGATAGCGGGTCTCGTTCCGGGTTTCCTCCCGGTAGCCCGTGCGAGCGATCGGTTGTTGCTCCTGGCGCTGCCACTGCTCCTTGCGGTAGCGCGTTTCGTATACCGGCTCCTGCCGGTAGCGGGTTTCCTCGCGGTTGCCCGTCTGGCGATACGTCTCCGTGCGCTCGTTGTAGAGACGAACGGTGTTTTGCTTGCGCCGGATCGTCGTGATGCCGGTGCGGGGGTCGTAGGTGGCCGATGTTTCGGCCGAAGTATCCGTGCGTATACCAGCGTCCTGTTGGACCGTGCGTGTCTCCCCTACTGCTTGCGCGTAGGCCGCGCCGCCCCATGGTGGCAGCGTGGTCGTTCCCGTGATCAGCAGGATGCCCAGCACGGCGCGTAGGGTGTTACGCCATGCATTGGTCATGGATGTCCCTCCAAAGTGGCCAACCTAGCGGATGGCCAGGTTGAGGCGGGGTTTATGGGGGCTCGGTTGTCAAGGTCCAACGGGTGGGGATGGCTAGGCCCATACCTCCTTAAATACCCGTGGAACGGGCGCTTCATGTTCGATCTAACGAACATTTATTGGATCCCTAACGATGTCGAGACGCACGGCTCCCTTGGGCCCCGAGGGGCGGATTTCGGGCGCCTGGGCCCATCGTTAGGGGCCAGGCAAACTGGGTAAAATCCCTAAGACGAGCGGCCATGATGGGATGGGGATTCGGCTGCTGGGAAGTCCTTTTGTTGGTCGGAGAAAGGAGCCCTCGATCTTGAAACGGTCCGCCATGGTCGCCGGGGCGCTGGTGTTGCTGGCTCCGACGTTCAGCGCTCCGGCGATCGCCGCCGCCCTGACGCCCATCGATCAACAGCTCTTCAGTGCCCTGGCCGAGGTGCGGTCCGTCTCCCTGGACAGCAAGGGGGCGATCTGGCCCGGCTTCGACATGGGCTCCCAGCCCATCGCCATCTACCAGCCCGGCCGCGGGGCCTTCCTCATCAACCATCCCAAGCCGCCCAGCGGCTTCGTGCCGCTCCCCAACGTCCCCACCGCCCTGAAAGGCCGCGTGTTCGTCCATTGGGGCAACGTGCCCGAGTTCGATCGGGCCCGAGACCTCTTCATCCACTTCGCGGGCGCTCGCGTCGCCTACATGCCCTACCAGTACCTTACCTACGACAACGAGGTTCAGCCGCGCGAGTTCCTGGCGCCGGTGTTCGCGGCCTACACGCAGCAGGCCTTCGCGGACTTCGCCGAGTTCCAGCGCCTCGCCGATCCGGCGAGCAAGGACTATCCGACGGGCAACGTCGAGAACACGGCGCTCGCGAACCTCGAGAACAAGATCCTCGCGATCGCCCTGCAGGAGCGGAACCCCCAGAAGCTCGACGACCACGGGCGTTACTTCGCGGCGGTGCGCCATGCGCGGCATGCCAGGCTCGAGGGTCGGATCGCGCGCTACGAGAGTCTGGCCGAGACGATGGAAGGCGCGATGCGCTACACCGAGACCGAGTACTCGGCCTTCGGCGCGTCGAGCAGGCACCGCCCCTTGGCAGGGATGAAGTGGGACAGCGAGGAAGAGGCGACCCGGGGCATCATCGGTCGTCTGTCCCAGCCCCTGGACAGCGAGGAGACCCGGCGGTCCCGCCTCTCGGCGACCGGCGCCGCGCTCGGACTGCTCCTCGATCGCCTGGGCAACGCCAACTGGAAGGGCATGGTCACCAGCGGCAACACCATCGACGAGGCGATCGCCCGCGTGGTCAAGTTCAGCGATCGGGACTCCGCGCGACTCTTCGCCACCGCCAAGCAGATCTACGGCTACGACCAGCTCTACTCGGATGCCAAGGACACCTGGGCCCGCTATCCGTCCAGCTACAAGGACTTCCTCATGAAGAGCGGCGGGAGCAAGTTCTCCATCTCGGGGCTCGCCAAGGTCAAGGACAGTGGTGGCACTGAGCTCGACCCCAAGAAGGGCGGCGAGTGGCTGCGCGTGGGCTCGCCCACCCCGCCCATCGAGATCGATGGTCAGACGCTGTTCGCCTACCGGGTGGACGTCTTCAACTATCGCAAGGGCGGCGTGAACGTCATCCTGCGGCAGACGCCCCTGGTCATGAAGAGCCACGACCTCTCGTGGCCCTTCGCGAACGTCATGTTCTTCCTGGACCCCAAGGCCCTGAAGGTCGAACTGGATGGCCGGGAGGTCGCCTTGAAGAACGGGACGTACGGCTTCAAGCGCGATCTCAAGATCATCGGGGAGCGGGTCAACGTCATGGCGACCCAGGGCACGCTCACGGTCAACGACCGGGAGATCGCGCTGAGCGTCCAGCGCTAGCGGCTTCGGCAAGCGGTAACAAGGGCTCGCGTCCCGTGAACGACCCCTTTGCGGAGTAAAGGGCCGTCATCCCGGCGAAACTACTATCTGTTGAAGAGAAAAATCCTCTAGGTCGCTTAAGATCGGTGG
>DATNQJ010000021.1:0-3038 GCA_036704085.1 Stenomitos sp. | reverse complement strand
GGGGGGGATGGGGGGGTAGATTCGAAGCCAATGCCGTCTTGATTACCGCCTCACCTGAGCACCAGGGCGACTACGTCCAGTGCGTGTATGTCGGCCCCACCCCCGCCCCCCAGGGCATGATCCCGTGCCCCCCGGGCGAGGATCTCGCCGCCTCCCTCGGAGGCGCCCATGGCCTTTAGCCTGCGTCTCCTGAACCCCGCCGACCCCCTGCTGAATCTGCGCCTGGCCTCGGCGGCCTCGCTCGGCATCGGCGTCCTGGCCCTCTTCAGCATCAACCAGGCACCCTGGTGCCTGCTCGCCCTCGTGATCTGCTGGGCAGGCTGCTGGTTCTCCCATCGCATGCAGGGCCGCAGCTCGCGCCTGGTGAAGTCCTTCCTCGCCGTCGGGATGCTGTACCTGCTCTGGCAGTACCTGGCCAACCTGGTCTCCAACCTCCAGGACACCCGCCTGCCGCTCGCCGAGCTCCTGCTCTGGCTGCAGGTCCTAAACGCCTGGGACCTTCCGCGGCGGCATAACCTGCGCATCGCCCAGATGGTCGGCGCCATCCTGCTCATCGCGACGGCGACCCTGAGCCGGGAGATGACCTTCGGCCTCTTCGTCCTGGCCTATGCCCTGACGGCCCTCTGGTGGGGCCACGAGGACATGCTCTCGGAGCTCGGGGCCAAGGTCTCGATCCGTCAGCCTGCGAGCCGAAACCATTTGCTGCGGGCCTTCGCCGGCATGCTGGCGCTCGGGGGCGGATTGTTCCTCTTCGTGCCCCGGCTCGAAGGGGGCTACCTCAAGCAGCTGCCCGTCTCGATGATGATGACCCTGCCGTCCAACCTGAGCCCGAAGATCGTCAACTCGGCCTATCCCATGGGGCAGGGCAGCGGACCGGGCTCCGGCCGCCGGGTGAACCCGCAGGCCTACTACGGCTTTGCCGAGGAGCTGGACCTGAACTACCGGGGGCGGCTGAGCGATGAGATCGCCCTCAAGGTGCGATCGCCCCGGCGCCAGTACTGGCGAGGGATGGCCTACGATCGCTACGACGGCCGCACCTGGCAGATGCAGACCCCGGATGAGGTGGCGACCCTCTCGATTGCGACCTTGCCCTTCATGCTGGGGACCGATCCGCTCGACTCGGGCGTGACCGGGGTGGTGACGGTCTACGTCGAGAAGGATCAGACGAACCTCGTGCTCTTGCCCGAGCGGCCGCGCCGGCTCTACTTCCCGAGCTCCATCCTCTTCACCGACCTGAACGGCGGCGTCCGCAGCCCCGTGACCCTGGACCAGGGGATGTACTATACGACGGTCATGGACATGGCGGGCTACCGGCGAAACTGGTTGAAGGACGCACCGCACCTTTCGCGGGCCCAGCGACAGCTCTTGAGCCCGTACCTCCAGACGCCGACCTTGACGCCCCGGACTCGGGCCCTCGCCCGGAAGGTGGTGGGGACCGCCAGCAGCAGCTTCGAGGCCGTCCGCCGCCTCGAGGACTACCTGAAGGAGCACTACCGTTACGACCTCGGCGTTCCGCCCTTCCCGGCGGGAGTGGAGACGGTCGACTACTTCCTGTTCGAGCAGCCGGACCATGCGGCCTACTGCGAGCAGTTCGCCACCGCCCTCGCCGTGATGGCCCGCAGCGTGGGGGTGCCGACCCGGCTCGTCACGGGGTACCTGCCGGGCACCTACAACCCCTTCACCGGACTGTATGAGGTCAAGACCTCGGAGGCCCATGCCTGGGTGGAGGCGTTCTTCCCGGGCGAGGGCTGGGTGCCGTTCGACCCCACGCCGGGCTCGTCGGATCCCATGGGCGTCTCCCAGGAGGCCGCACGCCTGCCCATCCGGGAGCTGCTCGGACGGGTGCGGGGGGGCCTCGGGGTGCTGTTGGCGATCGCCGTCGCCACCTCGGTGCTGCTCGGCCTGCTGGGGGTCTTCGGGCGCTTCCGCTTCGGCCAGGGCGCCCAGGAGGTGCCGCCGACGGTCGCCTATCGGCGCTATCTCGCGCTGTTGTCCCGGCATGGCCTGGGGCTGCCGCAGGCGGGCGACACGCCGGGGATGCACCTGGAGCGGTTGAAGGCCCGGCCTGGGTTCGAGGCGATCGCGACCGACGCCGAGCGCTTCGTTCGCTCCTATGAGTCGGAGCGATTCGGAGGCCAGTCGGGCGAAGAGCCCCTGGAGCAGCAACTGGAAGCGATCGCCCAGCGTTTGAAGGCTCGAAGGAACGCTTAGCCCCGGATCCGGGTATGATGGCATGGCTCAGGCGTGATGCGGGCTACGGCTCCAAGCCATGCTCGGGACTAAGATCTCCGAGGGAAGGCCCCTTTTTGGCCGGGATGGGACGATGAGGATGCGCGTGCTTCCGAAGGGAATAAAGGGAATCGCCATGGTGTTGGCGCTGTCCCTCCTGTCGGGCTGCGACCTGTTGCTGCTCTCCCCTTCCATGCCGGGCATCGTGCCGGGTCTCGGCCGCGCCTTGACCGGGCGCGTGCTCGATAGCCAGACGGGGCTGCCCATCGGCAAGGCCACCGTGACGGCCGGCTGGGGGGCCACCAACACGGACAACGCGGGGAACTTCTCCCTCTACGGCGACTTCTCGGGCGGCAAGAACATCTCGATCTCGCGGGCCGGCTACGTCTCGGTGACCTACGCACTCGGTCCGGTCGCCGAGGGGGACACCTACTACATCGATCCCAGCTTCCCCAACAGCGGTAGCCTGACGCGGCGGGACCTGAAGCTCACGGGCATCCTCCGGAACTCCGACAACACGCCCATGACCGCGAACGGCAACGTGAGCTTCGGGGGGGCGGCGTCCTCCAAGACCAATGAATCGACCGGGGCCTACGGGATCACGGTGACGGCCGGCCTGCCGGGCAGCATCTTCTCGGGGGTGCTCGCGGGCGGCCAGATCACGGGGGGACCGGTCACCAACCAGAGCCAGCCCTTCAATTACCAGACCTTCGGGTACCGGTTGGTCGACCTGCCGTCGGTCATCCCGGATTCGACCTGGACGGCGACGGCGAACATCCAGGTCCAGAACACGACCTTCACCGATATGA
>DATNQJ010000020.1:0-6050 GCA_036704085.1 Stenomitos sp. | reverse complement strand
GACCTCGTACTCGATGACCGCACGGGTGGCCTCGGGCGTGACGTCGCGCGGCCCGAGGCCGGTGCCACCCGTGGTCACCACCAGGGCGAGCCGCCGCTCGTCGGCCCACATGCCAAGCGTCCCCTCGATGGTCGCCCGATCGTCGGGGAGCACCTCGGCGCAAGCGATCGAAAAGGCGTCGCCCGCGAGCAGCTCGCGAATCACCTGGCCGCTCTTGTCCTCGCGCTCGCCGCGCGCGCCCATGTCGCTCAAGGTCAGAATGCCGACCGCATAGCCCATCGTCTAGTCGCCCTGCCGCGCGTAGGGACCGCTCTTGCCGCCCGTCTTCGAGAGCAGGCAGATGTCCCCGATAACCATGTCCTTGTCGACGGCCTTGCACATGTCGTACACGGTGAGGGCCGCCACCGTGGCCCCCGTCAACGCTTCCATCTCGACCCCCGTCTTGCCACTCAAGCGAGCGGTAGCCACGATCTCCAAGTGTTGTGTACCGAAATTGAAGGCCAATTTCACGCTTTCGAGCATCAGGGGGTGGCACATGGGAATCAGATCCGGGGTTTTCTTCGCCCCCATGATGCCCGCGACCTGGGCGACCGCGAGCACGTCCCCCTTGGCATGCCGTCCCTCGCGAATCATGGCAAGGGTCTCGGGGTGCATGTGGACGATGGCCCGTGCCGCAGCCTCCCGGACGGTCGCCTCCTTGCCGGAGACGTCCACCATGCGCGCGCGGCCAGACTCGTCGAAGTGGCTAAACTCCGCCACGGTCTTCCTCCGGTTGCTCGATGAGCAGGGCCTTGACCCGCTCGCCTGCCTCCATCCGGCGCGTCTGCTCGGGGATCACCAAAAGGGCGTTGGCGTTGACCATGGAGTGGATCATGCCGGAGCCCTGCGGCCCCGTGAGCGCCGCGATCCAGCGATCGCCCGAGCGCGTCACCACCGCCCGTAAAAAGGAACGCTTGCCCGCCGGGCTCTTGAGCGGCCCCGCGAGCTCGGCCTCGACCTCGGGTCGGAAGAGGGCCGCATGGCCCATCATCTTGCGCAGGGCCGGGCGAACGTACAGCTCGAAGGAGACCATGGTCGAGACCGGGTTGCCCGGCAGGCCGAAGAAGGGCTTTCCCGCGACCGTCGCGTAGGTCAGGGGCTTGCCGGGCTGCTGGGCGATCGCCGTGAAGTGCACGGTGCCGAGCTCCGCGAGCACCTCCGAGACGAAGTCGTACTCGCCCATGGAGACGCCCCCCGACGAGACGACCACGTCGGCCGCCGCGAGGCCCGCCCGCAGCTTGGCCTCGGTGTCCGCGCGCGTGTCCTTCGCCACTCCGAGCGGCACGGGGATGGCCCCCGCGGCGAGCACCTGGGCGTAGAGACCGTAGGCGTTGCTGTTGCGGATCTGGCCGGGCAAGAGGGGATCCGCGAGGTCGACCAGCTCGTCGCCGGTGGCGAGGATCCCCACCCGTACCGGACGGATGGCCGAGAGCACGGGACGGCCCACGGCCGCGGCCATCTGCAGCCGGGCCGGGGTGAGCACCATTCCGGCCGCGAGCACCTCGGTGCCGGCGGCCACGTCCTCGCCCGCCCTCCGGATGTTGTCTCCCAGGGGGGCCGAGACCTTGAGACGGACGCGATCGCCCACCACCTCGGTGTCCTCGACGCGAATGACCGCCTCGGCGCCGGGTGGGGTGGGGGCCCCGGTCATGATCCGGATGGCCTGACCGCTAGCGAGGGCCACGTCGGCCCGCTCGCCGGCGGCGACCTCGGAGGCGATCGGAAGCTCGACTGGCTGGTCGGCCGTTGCGGCCTGCACGTCTGCGACCCGCACCGCGAAGCCGTCCATCGCCGAGTTGTCGAAGGGAGGCAGGTGCTCGTGGGCCGTCACCGGCTCGGCCAGCACCCGACCGAGGGCCTGATACAGGTCGACGGGCTCGGGTGGCAGGGTGGAAACGGTCGTGAGGATGGTCTGTAGGGCTTGTTCGACGGGTATCATCTGGGCTCCCGAAGGTCGGGCGAGGGGCTCGCGGGTCGTCCCCGATCGCACCAGTTTACCACGCGCACCGCGCCTCTCCCCAGATGGGCAGAGCATTCGTTGTGTGCGTTCGCCGGGGTGTGCTACACCAGTCTCACACGCCCACACGGAGGATGCCGATGATCGCCGAATCGCCGGATTACCAAGGGGCTTTCGCCGAAATCGAGGCCGCCGAGCGCGCCTACCAACGCCTTCGCGAAGAGGGTTTCTCCGACGAGCACATGTCGCTCCACGTGAACGAGGAGTGCCCCGCGTGCCTGGCGGACCAGGCCCGGAGCCGGGACGCCTGGACCGAGCGCCTCATCACCGGAGGCCAGCTCCTGGGCGGCGTGGCTGGCCTGGGCTTCGGGGCGGCCATGGTCTGGTGGCCCCTTCCGAGCGCTCAGCACCTCGGCTGGGTCGAAGGCCTCGTCCAGCTCTGCGTGGTCGCGAGCTGGCTCCTGACCGGTGCGATCCTGGGCTCGATGGTCGGTGCGGTCGCCAGTGAGCTGCGGCCCGGTCGACCGCACACGGCGCACCGCCACTTCATCCTCATGCTGAGCCCGCCCCTTGGGCGGGAGGAAGAGGCCCTCGCCATCCTTCACCACACCAAGGCCACCATCGAGCGCCGGAGCGCCGCGCACCCTTAGGCACGCCCGAGCAAGGGGGGATCCACCTTGAAACGAGTCGTCATCGTCGGGGCGGGGCTCGCCGGGCTCGCCTGCGCCAATGAACTTCGCGAACACGGGCTGGACGTCGTCGTGCTCGAGCGCGCCCCCCGAGTGGGCGGCCGCATCGGCAGCCGCTACACGGAAGGCTTCATCCTCGACGCCGGTTTCCAGGTCTTCCTGCCGGCCTATCCCAGCGCCCGGCGACTCCTGGACTACCACGCCCTCGACCTGCGCCCCATCGCGTCGGGCGCCCTGGTCTGGGATGGCGCCCGGCTCCAGGACTTCACGCTCGATCCCAGGCGGCCGGTGGACCTCTTGCGGGCCCTCGCGGTGCCCTGGTTCACGTGGCGGGACCGCT
Organism: Stenomitos sp.; assembly: GCA_036704085.1. Taxonomy (GTDB): domain Bacteria; phylum Cyanobacteriota; class Sericytochromatia; order S15B-MN24; family UBA4093; genus DATNQJ01. The sequence goes on along the minus strand of DATNQJ010000020.1, from coordinate 3,025 downwards.
GGCTGCTCACCAAGCTCACCCTCGACGTGGGCAGCCTCTATGATGAGCGTGTGCTCGGCAGGGGCCCGAGCATGCCCACCCGCGACTACTGGCGGTCCTACGGCTTCTCCGAGGCCTTCATCCGGATGTTCCTGGCCCCGTTCTTCTCGGGGGTCTTCTTCGATCCGGAGCTCGAGACGGACTCCCGGCTGTTCCGCTTCTACTGGAAGATGATGGCGCTCGCCGGAGCGGCCGTCCCGGCCCAAGGCATGCAGGCCGTTCCGGAGCAGCTCGCCCAAAGGCTCGGCGGGTCGATCCGGCTGCAGAGCTCCATCGAGGGACTCGTGCGGCGCGGGGCCAGCGTCTCGGGGGTGCGGCTGGACTCGGGGGAGACCGTCGAGGCCGACTTCATCGTGCTCGCGACCGACCTGCCCGAGGTCAGCCGCCTGAGCGGCATCCAGTTCGCGCTGGAGGGGCGCCCGGTGACCAACCTCGCCTTCGCGCACCGCCGCCCATGGACCCGCGAGCCCAAGCTGCTGCTCAACGCCAGCCCGGATCACCTGGTCAACCAGATGCTGCCCGCCTCCATCGTCAGCCCGTCCTATGCCCCTCCGGACGAACACCTGAGCATCCTCCAGGTGGTCGGCTCCTCGTCTTTGGACGACGCCACGCTCGCCGATCGCTGCCTCCAAGAACTGAAGGCTTGTTTCCCCAGGGAACCGTTCGACGACTGGCGGCTATTGCGGGTCGACCGGGTCGCCTTCGGGCAGTTCCGCGAGCGGCCCGAGGACCTCGCCCATCGACCGGGCCCACGGCTCGGCCCCCAGCTCTATTTAGCCAGCGAAGCCCTCTTCCAGAGCAGCATCGAAGGCGCCCTCCACGGTGGCCTCGAAGCCGCCAACAGCCTGGTGACGGATCTCAATCGGGCCCTGGTCCAGCAATCGGCCGATCAGCTGCTCACATGAAAAGCGCCCTGGCGAATCGCCAGGGCGCCGGAAAGGAGGCGGTTAGTCGCCGAAGTAGACGCCCGTGTCCTTGGCGGTCCGGACCAGCTCGCCCTCGGGGTCGACCAGCTTGAGGCGATCCAGGGCCTCTTCCATGGGCACCGAGGTGACCTGCCAGTTGCGGAAGCAGACCATCTGGTCGAACTTGCCCTCGGCGATGCAGCGGGCCGCGGCCACCCCCAGGCGGGTGCCCAGGATGCGGTCGAAGGGAGACGGCGTGCCGCCTCTCTGCAAGTGGCCGAGCACCGTCACCCGGGTCTCGAGGCCCGTCCGCTGGGCGATCTCGTTGCCGACCCAGTTGCCGACCCCGCCCAGGCGCGCCACGCCCTTGTTGGGGTCGAAGTCGGCGTACAGGGCGCCGCCGCCCGTGGGCGCCGCGCCCTCGGCCACGACCACGATGGAGTAGCTCTTGCCGGCCTCTGAGCGCTCGTAGACGACGTGGGCCACCTTCTCCATGTCGAAGGGGATCTCCGGGATCAGGATGACGTTCACCGCCCCCGCGATCCCCGCCTCGAGGGCGATCCAGCCCGCCGTACGGCCCATGACCTCGAGCACCATGACCCGGTGGTGGCTCTCGGCGGTGGTGAGCAGCTTGTCGATGGCCTCGGTCGCCGTGATGAGGGCCGTGTCGAAGCCGAAGGTGACGTCGGTGGATTCGAGGTCGTTGTCGATGGTCTTCGGCACGCCCACCACGTTCATGCCCTTCTTGGCGAGCTGGTGACCGATGCCGAGCGTTCCGTCGCCTCCGATGAGAACCAGGGCATCGAGCCCCAGCTCGTGGTAACGCCGCATGACGTCGTCCGACACGTCCTTGAGGACCACGTTGCCGCCCTCATGGACCGGGTACTTGAAGGGATTGCCGCGGTTGGTGGTCCCCAGGATGGTGCCCCCGCGCGCGATGATGCCGCGGATCTCGTCCAGACCGAGCGGCATGGTGAGGTCGGGCTTCAGGAGGCCGTCGAAGCCGTCCCGGATGCCGATCACCTCCCAGCCGTACTCCGAGATGGCCATCTTGGTCACGGCCCGGATCACGGCGTTGAGGCCAGGGGCATCCCCACCGCCGGTCGAGATTGCGATGCGCTTGGTCATGTCGAACGTGTCCTCCGAGGGACCCTCGTTTGCCTCCGAGCGGTCCATTAGCTATGATCCTGACAACAGCCGGGGCCCCTCGTCGCGCCCTGGTCCAAACAAGCCCTAAACTGTAAGCCAACTATGGTCAGAACGCAACCGGGATCGTCACAGAGAAAGGACCGTCCATGCTGAATCGACCCACGACGACGTCCGAGAACACGCCCTACTACTTGGATCCGGCCTGGCAGCGCACGATGGCGCTCAAGCTGGACTTCAACAACATGCTCGATGCGACCATCGGAACGGTCGAGGGCCTCAAGCCCGCCGACATCTGGGGCATGCAGTCCCGCATGATGGACGTCCACCGCATGATCACCGAGCGCACCGGTCGCGGTCACGAGTTCCTGGGCTTCTTGGATCTGCCCTTCCAGAGCCATGACGAGCTCGCCCCCATCGTTCAGGCCGCCGATCGCATTGCGGCTCTGGGCGATCGCCACATCGTCCTCGGCATCGGCGGCTCGTACCTCGGCGCCCGGGCCGTCATCGAGGCCCTCGGCAACCCCTTCCGCAACGAGCAGACCCGCGGCCAGCGCCAGGGCCGTCCCAAGATCTACTACGAAGGCAATGCGGTCGACGCCGACACCCTCCACGCCCTCTTGAGCCGGATTCCCACCAGCCGCCCCGAGAGCGTCGACGAGGCCTGCACCCTCAACGTCATCTCCAAGTCGGGCACCACGCTCGAGACGGCCGTCGCCTTTCGGTTCTTCCAGCAGCGCTTCAAGGCCGCCTATGGTGACGACCACGCCGAGTACGTCATCGCCACCACCGACGCCGCCAAGGGCAAGCTGAAGGCGATCGCGGACGCCGAGGGCTACCAGACCTTCGTCATCCCCGACGACGTGGGCGGACGCTTCTCCGTGCTCACGCCGGTGGGCCTCTTGCCCGCGGCCGTGGCAGGGGTCGACATCCAC
>DATNQJ010000019.1:0-4056 GCA_036704085.1 Stenomitos sp. | reverse complement strand
ACATAGAACGACTTTGTCCGCTCCGTATCATAACCAACCCCCGCCATTCCTAACAAGCACGCCGGTTTCGGCGGGCTGTTTCTTAAGAGAAAATTAAGACTTTTCTTAAGAAAGATTTAAGCATATAATTCCTATAAGGTTGCTATGTCCCCCCTTACGAGTCGAGAGCTCACAAAGATGTGTATGCGACTTAGCCCAAGCCTTCTGATCCTTTTGGCGCTTACCATGGCCGGATGCGGTTCGTGGGGGCCCAATAAGGCGGTCAGCATGCCAGAGGGGATCACCTTAGCCAGCGCCAAGACCAGCGCTCGTTACCGGGTGGCGTCGACCACCGTGGCGAGTGACTGGACGCGCATCGAGCGCCTTTCCAGCACCCTTTCGCAGTTTCCCAAAGAGAACATGCGCTCCAACGGTCGGCACACCGATCCGGACATCGTCCGGGCCTTCGGGACGGACATGCCGCCGTCGAGCGACGTGCTGCTGCACTACTTCAAGGGCTGGGACAAGGGTCAGGGCACGCCGGTGCTCCTGGTCCATGGCACGATCGTCGACGCCACGAGCAGCTGGGTGAAGCCTCACGGCGAGCCCGGCCTCGCGCCCTGGCTCGCCCAGAGGGGCTACCGGGTCTTCGCCGTGACCTTCGCCCACCGCCACGGGGACAACATGCTCTGGGCGGAGCAGGTCGCCAACGCGATCGCCCGGATCCGCGAGGTCACGGGGGTCAAGCAGGTCGACGTGGTCGCCCACAGCAAGGGGACCGTCGCCGTGCGCGCCCTGACGAGCGGGGTGCGTCCCTCCTGGGCGACGCCCTACCAGGGCGACATCCGCCGCATGATTCTCATTGGCTCCCCCACCCTTGGGCTCGACACCACCTTCCGCCACTCGATCATCAACTACGGCCTGTATCCCGAGAAGGACGACTCCCACTTCAACGCGCCCATGGCCTGGACGCGCATGCTCGTGATGGGCATGTGGGTCGACACCTCGGCCCAGACCATGATGCGCTCCTACGGCGACTACTTCCCCGGGCAGGCCCAGATGCTTGCTCACTGGGATAAGGAGTACCCGCTGCCCCAGGCGGAGCAGGACTGGTACACCACCTATTACGGCGGCCAGGGCTTCGTCAGCTACTCGCCGGGCATCGACAAGGCGATCGCCGACGGCGGCCACTTCATCGACACCCTGCGCTCCCATCCGGTCGATTCCAACGTCCAGCTCGCGGTGCTGGCGGGCGATCGTCCCGACCTCTTTGGCATCCATAACGAGCACACGGGCCCCTCGGACGGGGTGGTGTTCGTCAAGAGCGCGACGGAGACCGACGACCTGGTTCGCGGTGGCGCCAAGCTCCTGGACAAGAAGGTCATGTCCCTCAACCACATGGACCTCATCATCAAGCCCGAGGCGCATGCCTGGGTGGACGGCATCCTGCGCCAGCCCTAGTCTTCCACATCCCAAACGGACGGGACGCCGCCGCTCCGTCATTCCGGCGCAGGCCGGAATCCACCGTGGTACCATCCGAGCGCTTCCGTAGACGCGGGGGCGCTTTTTCTCATCCTGAAAACCGGTGGGCCGGAGGGCCCTTCGGTGGAGTCCGGCCTACGCCGGAATGTCGGGAGTGCCGATCCTTCGGAACCTGGTAGCACGCCGCGTTACAGCCTGAACGGAAAGCTCGTTGTTCCTGTAACGTCCCCCCGTAACGGGGGTGTAACGACGGCTTGGTAAATCCATGGGCAATGAACCACCCCCAGCAGGAGGACCCGCTCATGACTACCCAAGCCCCGAACGCCGAGCTCTTCAAGACCTGGAAGGAGATGTACGACCAGTTCGAGAAGACCTGGACCCAGCCGATGCAGGAGATGCTCGGCTCCGAGAGCTTCGTCGCCTCCATGAGCGCGACCCGCGAGAGCTACCTCACCAACCAGGACGCCATGCGCGAGGGTATGGAGCAGTACCTCAAGAGCCTCCGGCTGCCCAGCAAGACCGACTTCGCCCGCCTGGCGGGCCAGGTCGTCGCCCTGGAGACCAAGATCGAGGCCATCGAGGATCGGTTCGACACCCTCGAGGCCAAGCTCGACACCCTCATCGCGGCCGTCTCGAAGCTGGCCGTCAATCCGCCTGCGCCGATCGTCGAGGTCGTCGTGCCGCCAGCCGACGAGCCCAAGAACGTCGCTCCCCAGCCGTCCACGAAGCGCCGCCGCGCGAAGTAACCCCGCCGATAAGAGGAGAACGCCATGACCGCTACTGCCGAACGCACCACCCCGGCCGCTGCCACCTCCACGGTTCCCAACGAGCTCTGGGAGATGGTTCGCTCCACCCTCGAGACCTCCGTCTGGGCCCAGGACCAGCTCGACACCCTGACCCGCGCCTGGCTCGATCAGGCCCGCGTCGCCCGTCATGACGGTCTGCGCGTGATCGAGAACCTCATGGAGCAGACCAAGACCAACCAGGAGGAGATGTTCCACATGCTCGAGACGAACTTCCGTCAGAGCATGAGCTGGGTGCCCAACTGGGTCTCCTTCGACAACCGGTAAACCCACCTGCGGGCCGGCGCAAGCCGGCCCCACACCGCCACGGTAGGAAGCCCTCATGACCAACACCGAGACGATGGACAAGGCCCGCCAGGAATTCGAGCGCACCATGAAGCGTACGGAGGCCGCCTTCTCCTACGCCCTGCACCCCAAGACCCCGCAGGTGGGCCTCACGCCCAAGGAGGTCGTCTGGACCAAGAACAAGGCGAAGCTCTACCGCTATCACGCCGTGGGCGAGCGCAAGCACGCAACGCCCATCCTCCTGGTCTACGCCCTCATCAACAAGCCCTACATCCTCGACCTCACGCCGGGCAACAGCCTGGTCGAGTTCCTCGTCGGCGAAGGCTATGACGTCTTCCTGCTCGACTGGGGTACTCCGGGCGACGAGGACAAGGACCTGCGCTTCGACGACTTCGTGCTCGACTACATCCCCCGGGCCGTCAAGCAGGTGCTCAAGCACTCGGGCGCCGAGGAGTTCTCGCTCATCGGCTACTGCATGGGCGGCACCATGTCCACCATGTACGCGGCCATGCACCCCGAGGCTCCGCTCAAGAACCTCGTCCTGATGGCCACGCCCGTCGACTTCTCGGAGGCCGGCCTCTTCTCGGCCTGGCTCGACCCCAAGTACTTCGACGTGGACCGCATCGTCGACACCATGGGCAACATCCCGGCCGATTTCATCGACCTCGGCTCCAAGCTCTTGAAGCCGCTCCAGAACTACGTCGGGCCGACGGTCACCCTGTACGACAAGCTCTACGATGAGGAGTTCGTCAAGGGCTGGCACGTGATGAACCACTGGGTCAACGACGGCATTCCCCTGCCGGGCGAGACCTATCGTCAGTGGATCAAGGACTGCTACCAGCAGAACAAGCTCATCAAGGGCGAGTTCAAGCTGGGCGGGCGTACCGTGGACCTCGCCAACATCCGCGCGAACTTGCTCGCGGTGGTGGCCGAGCAGGACCACATCGTGCAGACCTGCCAGGCGACCCCGATCTTCACCCAGGTCTCGAGCGAGGACAAGGAAGTGCTGCGCCTCAAGGCGGGCCACGTGGGCCTGGTTGCGGGCCGCAGTGCCAAGAAGAACTTCTTCCCCAAGCTCAACGAGTGGCTCGCGGAGCGCTCGTTCTAGGCTAACGGGGCTGGTCGAGAGGCCAGCCCCTCTTTCTCCTCCGTTCGGCTGCTCATTCTTCACCCGCGCCCAGGGCTGTAACGGGCGCGTAACGCCCATTGGCTAGATTAGCCAGCAACAGGAGGATTTCACCATGCAGCGTTTCCAGGATAGAGTCGTGCTCGTGACGGGCGGTGCCAGCGGCATCGGCCAGGCCATCGCCGAGGCCTTCGCCGCCGAAGGCGCCAAGCTCGCGATTCTCGACCTGAACGGCGAGCGTGCCGAGGCCTTTGCCCGTGAGCTCGAGGCCGACGGGATCGAGGCGGCGGGCTTCGGCTGCGACGTCTCGGACGAGGCGGCCTTCACCGGAGCCATCGACCGGGCCGTGGAGCGCTTCGGCCGCCTGGACGTGCTCATCAA
>DATNQJ010000018.1:0-4744 GCA_036704085.1 Stenomitos sp. | reverse complement strand
AGTTGGTGGATGACTTCCGAGGACTCCAAGACGACCTTGCCGATGCGTTCGATGCTTTCGGTATTGCGTCGCACGACCTCCCGGCTCTCCACCGCCACGCGGTCCGTCGACTCGACCACGGTGGTCGCCTGACGAATCGCCTGCGCGGTCTCGCCGACCAGGCCCCCGATGCGCTCGGTGGCCGTGAAGAGGTCCTGGGCCTGCTCCCGCAGGGAGCCGGCATGCCCGGACACCTGGCGGATGGATCCCGACAGTTCCTCGACGGCGCTCGAGGTCACGTCCGTCGCCTCGCGCAACCGCCCCATCTCGGCTCCGAGATGCGCGCTGCTCGTCGCGATCTGGCGAATATCCTGGGCGATCTCCTTGATGGCCGTGGCCTCCTCATCGGCACGCACCCGGACCCGCGCCAGCTCGGTCGATGCTTCCTTGCTCTTGACCCCTGCGTGGATCGTCTTGACGCTCAGATCGACAAACGCCTCGTTGAAGCGCAGCATCAAGCCCTGGAACGCCCGGCTCGCCGGGCCTGCTTCCGCCATCGTCTGGGTGAAATCGCCGTGCGCCATGTGCTCCAAGGCTTCGACGATCGGCGCCTGTTTCGGCTGACGAGCGCTCTGCCATGCCGCGAGCGCCATGGCGACGCCAGCGGCAAGCAAGGCCAACAGCCAGCCTGGCGCCTTGAGGCTAGCAACCATGACAATCAGACCAACGCATAGGCCTTGAAGCCCAACCACCCCGTAGCGCTGAAAGTTAGCATTCATCGGACCTGCTCCGTTTCTTTGAGGATTCCCTAATCCTTACGCTACGTGTCGTACCCCTAGGGGGCATCCGTAATCACTACGCACGGAAGCCCGTCCTCACCGAAGATTCACGGAACGGGGCGCACCACGGCGTTTCACCTCGTCCCATGCGAAGGGGAGTCGCCAAGGGTGCGGTATCGCAGGGAGGGGCCTAGCGGAAAGGCCCTCCCTCGGGCCGCATGAGGGCCACCTGCTCGCGACAGTAGGCGATGAAGGGTGCATTCACCGGATCCTCGACCGCACCGTCTGCTCGCAGGGCAAGCGCCACCGGCGCCCTCAAGCGGGCCTTCAGCGGATGGGCGACGGGTGCTTCCTCGGCACCGAAGCGGTTGAGCGCCAAGAGATCGACGTGTCCGGCACACCGCCCGGTCGACTCCTTCGCGCGCGGCATGTGAGCCGGAGCCACCACGAGGCGCAGGCCACTGACCGCGGGCAGCAGAGTCGTACTCTCGACGATCACGCCGGGTGGGTCCACCCACCCGGCCAAGGCCACCTCCAGCGCGGTCGGCAAGGCCTCCGGCAGCGCCCGGATCCAAGCCACCTCGGAGGCACCGGCGGCCTGAAATCGCGCCGTATCCTTGCCCGTCTCCGCCAAGATCGCAGGCTCGGTAATCACCTCGTAGGGCCCCTCCGGCGCCTGGCAAGCCCCACAGCACGTGCCGAGCGGACACACCTCCTCAGGGCGGGACGGCGTCACCTTGATGGCCGCCCAGCCGGGAAAGGCGCGGAGGAGCAACTCCACGACCGACGTCTTGCCGGATGCCGACCAGGCGCCGCCTACGCAGATGAGCCTCATTCCACGACCTCGACCCGAGCGGCCGCCACCTTGAACTCCGCGGTCTTGGTCACCTCGTCCACCGCATCGACCGTGAGCTCGTTGGCCGACGCCTCGGCGAAGTGAAAGGGCATCCACAGGCGGCCCGGCCGCACTTTCCGGGTGGCCTCGGCTCGCACCACCACGCTACCCCGGCGGGTCGTCACCCGGAGCAGCTGACCATGCTTGGCCCCGAGGCGATCGAGGTCCTTGGGATGCATCTCGACGAAGCAATCGGGCACCCGGTCCGCGATCCCCTCGACGCGGCGGGTCATGGTGCCCGCGTTGTAATGGAACAACAGCCGTCCCGTCGAGAGCTGGAAGGGGAACTCGGCATCCGGCAACTCACTCGGCGGAGTGTGGTCCACGGCATGGAACTTGGCCACCCCCCGGCTGAACGCTCCCGAATGGAGGTACCGGGTCCCGGGATGATCGTCCGTTGGACACGGCCATTGCACACCGGCCCGCTCGAGGCGGGGGTAGTGAATCCCCGCCACGAGGGGAGTCAACCGGGCGATTTCTTCCCAGATGGCCTCGACCGTGTCGTAGGGCATGGGATGGCCCAACCGCTCGGCGATCGCGCAGAGGATTCGCCAGTCCTCCCGGGCCTCGCCCGGAGGCTCGACGGCCTTGCGCACGCGCTGGACCCGCCGCTCGGTATTGGTGAAGGTACCGTCCTTCTCGGCGAAGCACGAGGCGGGCAGCACCACGTCGGCGAGCTTGGCCGTCTCGCTGAGGAAGATGTCCTGGACCACCAAAAGGTCGAGCCGCCCGAGGGCCTCGCGGGTAAAGCGGGCGTGAGCCTCGGAGACCACGGGATCCTCGCCCATCACGTAGAGGCCCTTGACGCGACCTTCCGCCGCCCCCTCGATCATGTCCGTCAGGGTCATGCCGACGCCCTCCGGAAGGGCCACTCCCCAGGCTGCTTCGAACGGGGCTCGGTGCGCGGCGACGGCTACTTTTTGGTAGCCCGGCAGCACGTCGGGCTGAGCTCCCATGTCACAGGCCCCCTGGACGTTGTTCTGGCCGCGCAGGGGGTTCACGCCGCTACTTTCCTTCCCGATGTGCCCCGTCATCAGGGCAAGGTTGGCGAGCGCCAGGACGTTCCGGGTACCGCAGGTGTGTTCGGTGATCCCGAGCGTGTAGAAGATGGCCCCCCGCTCCGATTGGGCATAGGCCCGTGCCGCCGCCCGGATGTCGTCGGCGCTGACCTCGCAGACCTCCGCCGCCCGCTCCGGCGGCCACTCTTCCGCCACGCGGCGGAACTCCTCGAAGCCCTCCGTCCGCTCGGCGATGAACGTCGCGTCCACCAGGCCCTCCGAGAGGATGACATGGGCCATGGCGTTGAGGAGAGCAAGATCGGTCCCCGGCCTCAGCGGCAAGTGGAGCCAGGCATGCTTGGCCAGCCAGATCTGGCGGGGATCGGCGACGATGATCCGGGCCCCGTTGCGCAGGGCCTCCTTCATCTTGAGGCCGATGATGGGATGGGCCTCGGTGGGGTTGGAGCCGATCACGAAGAGGACCTCGGCGTGGGGGATCTCGCCGATGGAGTTGGTCATCGCCCCGCTTCCGAACGACGTGGCCAGACCGGCCACGGTGGGGGCGTGTCAGGTTCGGGCACACTGGTCGACGTTGTTGGTCCCGATGACCGCCCGCGCCAGCTTCTGCATGAGGAAGTTCTCCTCATTGGTGCAGCGGCTCGAGCTCATGAAGCCCAGGGCATCGGGGCCATGCGCGAGCTTGATGGCCGTCATGCGCTGGGCGATGAGGCTCAAGGCCTCGTCCCAGGTGGCAGGGACCAGCCGGCCCTCCTTCCGGATGAGCGGGTGCTGGAGGCGATCCGCGTGATGGATGAACTCGAACCCGAAGCGTCCCTTCACGCACAGCCACTTGCCGTTGACGGGGTTGTCCCCGTTGGTCGTGACGCCGACCACCCGACCTTCATGGACGTTGAGCTCCAGCTGGCAACCGACCCCGCAGAAGCCGCACGTGGTCGGCACCTTGCGGGCCTTTGCGAGGTGCCTGGCGTTGGCACTCCGGATGGCGCCCGTCGGACAGACCTCGACGCAGTTGCCGCACATCTCGCAGTCGGTGTCCGACAAACGGCCGCCGCTACCCGCCGCGAGCTCGGTCCGGCTGCCGCGATTGACGAGCGTCAAGGCCCCGATCCCCTGCACCTCGTGGCAGACGCGGACGCATTTCTCGCACCGGATGCAGGCCGAGGGATCGGTCACCATGAGGCTGTTCTGCGCGACGGTCGCGCACGTGGAACCGTAGCCCACCCGCGGCTCGCCGACCCCATACGCGTCGGCGTAGTCGCACAACCGGCACGTCAGGCCCAGGGCTCGGGTGGGGCACTCGCGCGGGTGACGCGACAAGAGAAATTCGAGGACCATGCGGCGGGAGTCCGTCGCGGCGTCGCTGTGAGTCGAGACGACCATGCCGTCCCTGACCTGGGTCGCGCACGCGGGCTCCAGGCGGGCGGCACCCGCGATCTCGACCAGGCACAGCCGGCACTGGGCCGTCGGCTCCAGCGCCGGGTCGTGACACAACGTCGGGATCTCGAGGCCCAGTTGACGCGCCGCGTCGAGAATCGTCGCCTCTGCCGGCACGTCGGCTTGCCGACCGTCGATCGTGAGGGTCTTGCGATCGCCCATGCGAACACCTCCACCGAGCCGATCAGGGCGCAGGCCCTCATCCTTGGCCATCCCGGACTTTAACAGCTTGCAGCCGGGCGCAGGGCTCGAGTATAGCAGGACGGAATGGCCTCCGAACCCGCAAAAGCTTCGTATAATGGACGCAGCGGATCACCTCCGCCCAATGGGCGGATCCGGAAGGGAGACCCCCATGTCGTCGTGCGCCGGGATCTTGCTCGCAGGAGGCCAGAGCCGGCGCATGGGCCGCGACAAGGCCCTCCTGCCGTTCGGTGCCGAGGCACTCGCCGAGCGCCTGTATCACGTGCTGGCGTCCACCTGTTCGGAGGTGGTGGTGATCCGCGACCCGGCGAAGGGCTTCCCGGTGCCAGAGGCCCGGGTCATCGGGGATCGCCATCCCGATCGGGGCCCCCTGGAGGGCATCGCCACCGGACTGGAGCAGATCCGGGCGGATCGGGCGATCGTCGTCGCCTGCGACA
>DATNQJ010000017.1:0-6934 GCA_036704085.1 Stenomitos sp. | reverse complement strand
GGATGCTGGTGCCGAACATGTGGGTGATGGCGAGGCTGAAGCCCTCCTTGATCCCCTTCACCATCCGCTCGCCGATAGCCTTGGCCTGCTGCTCGAAGACCTGCTTGAGCTCTTTGAGCATCGGCTCGGCCGCCTGGGCGGGGATGCCCCGCTGCAGGGTCGCCTTGAGGGGCGCGGGGACGCGCTCGTTGTTCAGGATCTGCTCGGTGGCGGCGCGATCGCCGTGCACCGCACGCTCGAGCTGCTGGAACTGCCGGTCGAAGGCGGCCTTGACGCCGGACGACAGGTCCCCGCCCGAGCCGCCGACGCGCAGCTCGCTGAGGTTGAACTCGTGCTGCGCCATTCCGGGCATGGCGGGCAGGTGCTTGGGCATCTCGACCGCGAGGTTGTGCGTGAGCAGGGTGCCGAAGATGGCCACGCCGATGGTGCTGCCGATCTGGCGGAAGAATTGGCTCGCGCTGGTCGCGATGCCGAGCTGCGTGACCGGCACGGCGTTCTGGACCGCCAGGTTGTAAAGGCTCTGGCTGGGGCCCAGGCCGAGCCCCACCACGAAGAGGCGCCACGCGAGGTCCGCGGTCGACGTCTCCGGGCCGATCCGGGTCATCAGCCACACGCCGATCAGGAGGACGAGGCCGCCGCCGATCATGAAGGGCTTATACTTCCCGATCTTCGAGACCAGCTGGCCGCTCACGATGCTGGAGAGCATGAGCCCGGCCATCAAGGGGAGCATGGAGAAGCCGCTGTTGGTGGCGCTCACGCCCTGCACCAGCTGCATGAACAGGGGCAGGAACATGACCACCCCGAGAAAGGCCATGCCAATCACGAAGCCGGCGGAGTTGGCCGTGGCGAAGACGCGGTTCTTGAACAGCGACAGGGGCAGGATGGCATCCGGGTTCCGCGCCTCGACGAGGATGAAGAGGACCAGGCTCACGGCGCTACCGGCAAAGAGGCCCAGGATCATGGCGCTGTTCCAGGCGTAGGTGTTGCCGCCCCAGGTCAAGGCGAGCAAGAGGGGGACGGTGGTCAGGATGATGAGCAGGGCGCCGAGCACGTCGATCTTGCCCTTGGCCGCGTGGCTCAGCTTGGGCATCATGACCAGGATGAGGAAGAGCGAGAGCAGGCCGAGGGGCAGGTTGACGTAGAAGACCCAGCGCCAGCCCTGGATGACGTGCCCCAGGAGGGTGACGGTCCCGTGGTCCGTGAAGAAGCCGCCGATGGCGGGGCCGATCACGCTCGCCAGGCCGAAGACGGCGCCGAACATGCCCATGAAGCGCCCCCGCTCCTGCGGGGCGAACATGTCGGCGATGATGGCGAAGGCGCTGGTGAAGAGGGCGGCACCCCCCAGCCCCTGGACGGCGCGGAAGACGATGAGCTGCATCATCCCACCGCCGAAGAGGCCGTGCAGGAAGGGCTCGCCCGAAAGGCCGCAGAGCCACGATCCGAGCAGAAACAGGCCGATGCCCGTGACGAGGATCGGCTTGCGGCCGTAGAGGTCGCTCAGCTTGCCGTAGATGGGCACCATGACCGTGCTCGTCAGCATGTAGGCAGTGGCGACCCAGGCATAGAGGTCCAGGCCCTTGAGCTCGCTGATGATGCGCGGCATGGCCGTGCTCACGATGGTCTGGTCCAGCGCGCTGAGCAGGAAGACGACCATCAGGGCCCCGAGCGTGAACTTGCGCTCGCGGTCGGTGAAGGTGGGAAGAGGCGGTTGGTTCATTCGTGTCCTTCCTCGGAGGTGAGGATGTCGAGCCCGCGCAAAAACGCAGAGAGGGTCTCGTCGTCGAGCCGCGCGAGCCGTTGGCTCGCGAGCTCGTTCATCAGGTCGTCGACCTCGCGTACCGTCCGCTCGCCTTTGTCCGTGAGCGAAAGGATGACGCGCCGGGAGTCTTGCGGATCGATGCGGCGATCGATGAGGCCGTCCTTCTGCAAGCCGTCCAGGTAGCGGCTCATGAGGCTGGAGGGCACCTCGAGCTTGTTGGCGAGGGTCTTGGGATAGGCGGGGCCGTGCTGGATGCCCTTGAGCAGGAAGTACGTGCGCAGCTCGAGGCCATGGCGTTCCTTCAGCCGAGGCTCCACGCTGTGGGTGAAGGCGCGGCTGAAACGCCACATGCCGGAGAGCATGCGGGCGGCGTCTGATTTGGAAGTAGGCTTTGGCATATCCTTATCCTAGGTGGATAGTTTACCAAAGTCAACTATTTTAAAATGGAATGACTTTAACCAACGGGCTCCGGCTCGCGCGTGCGGGAGGAGGCCAGCCCGTAGTGGTCACGGAGCCAGGTGACGGTGTCGCGCAGCGTTTCGTCGGCCGGGCGGGCGCGATACCCCAGTTCGGCCTCCGCGTAGAGCGATCGCAGCCCCCAGTGACGGCTCGCCATCTCGATGACGACCGGGTCCGGCAGCAGGTGAAGGGCATGGGGCCCCAGCGCCTGGTTGAGGCTGGCGAGCGCCCAGACCAGGCCGTTCGGGACGGACCAGCCGGGCAGCGGCACCTGAGCAAGACGGGCGACCATGCGGAAGAACACGGGCAGGGTGCTCTGGCAGCCCGGCAAGTGATAGACGGGCCGCGGGGTGGGGATCTCCAGGGCCCGGAGCAGGGCGGGCGCCACGTCGCGCACGTCCACGAAGTGCATGCCGCCCTCGAGCATGAAGGGCACCCTACGTCTCAGGACCCGGGCCACGTTGCTGGTCGAGCGGAGGCGATGGTCCTGGGGGCCCAGGATGACGGGCGGCCGGATGATGACGAGCTCCACGCCGAGCTCCGAGGCCAGCGTCCGGGCGGCAAGTTCGGCCTCGATCTTGGAGCGGTAGTAGGGCCACTCCTTGACCTGCTCCCAGCAATAGGGAGCCGCCTCATCCGCCTGCTGGTCCGGACGCATGAAGCACCCGACGGTCCCGGAGGTCGAGACGAACACCAGCCGGCAGCGATACTTGGCTGCGAGCCGCACCATCGCGAGCGTCCCCTCGACGTTGGTCCGCACCATGGCCTCGGGGGAGGTCCGGCTGTGCTTGACGACGGCCGCCAGGTGCAGGATGCCGCCCAGCCCCTCGAGCAAGGGGTGGTCCTCCCAGGCGGCCGCGTCGAGCAGCTCTCCGGCGACCGCAGGCACGGGCCCCAGGGCCTGTTGCCAGGCCGTGAGGCCCCACTCGACGGCGTTTCTCACCAGGGCGACCGGCTGCCAATCAGCATCCGATCCCTGGGCCAGGGCCTCGAGCACGTGGCGGCCCAAAAAGCCGCTGGCGCCCGTGATCAGGAGCGGTCGGCTCATCGGACCGGGCTCAGCTCGGCCGAGCCGCGGGCCGGCGCGGGCTCAGGGCTGCCTTCCGGCCAGTCGCAGGCCGCGGCATAGGCCGCGATCGCCTCGGCCTCTGGCCCCCAGCCGTAGACACCCGCCTCGACGGACAGGACCTGCCGCTGGAGCAGGTCGTCCAGCACCGCTTCGACCTCGGGGCGGAACGTCGCGGGCAGGGTCGCGAGCAGCTCCGGCACCGTGACGGCGAGGTTGCCGCCCAGCCGCGCTGCGAGGTGGCGGGCGACCGCCTGGTAGTCCCGGCAGACCGGCTCGAACAGGGCGCGCAGCAAGGTCACCGGGGCTGGCACCGCAGGCTCGGGGGCCGTCCGGTAAGCATTACGCTCGAGATGGTCCCGGAGCGCGGGGTGCTCCGGCCACAGGCGCCGCAGGTCGGGATTGAAGACGTGGAGCCACTGCTGATGCAGGCAGCGCTCGATCAGCGGATCCGAAACGCCCTCGAAGGGCATGCGGCTTTGCAGCACCTTGCCTCCGCGTGCCTCGATCAGGCGGATCAAGCCCGCGAGATTCACTCCGGACTGCGGATGGCCGGCCAGGAAGGCCCGCAGGTGGTAGTGCGTGGCCACCGTGGCCGCCTGCAACTCGCCCAGCACTTCTCGGCTGAGGGCATGCACATCGGAGTCGGGCGTGAGGTGCAGGGGACGGCCGCAGGCCACGTGCACGCGCCCGAGTCGGACATGCCCTTTCCACAGGTGCCCCAGCCACTCCAGCACCGGGCCCAGTCGATGCGTGGAGTCGGCACCCCCGCGGAGCTCCCGGCGAAAGGCCGCTTCTTCCGGGATGCGATCGTACGAGATCGCCACAGGTAGGAGGCGGCACGGTTGCTGGGTGCTCTGCAGGGCCCGCAGGAGGCCGCGGCGGGGCGCCAAAAAGCGTCGCGAGCGGCTGCGGCGGCCCTCGATGAAGAACGTCAGGGCCTGTCGATGGGTGGCTAGCTCGCTCACGCGGCGGGTCAGCTCGGGATCCTCGCGGCCCAGCCCCCGCTTGATGTAGAAGGCCTGGGCCCAGCGCAGGAGCGTCCCGAGGAAGGGGATCCGGGCGAAGTCCTCGGTGGCGGCGATGTGCGGCATCGGCAGCCGGAGGTCGGGCCAGGCGAAGAACAGGTAGGGGCAGAGGAGGAAGTCCGCGTAGCTGCGGTGCGTCGGCACCACGACCACGAGCTCGTCGGGACGCGCATCGGCCATGGCGGCCTCGAAGGAGGCCTTGTCGACGGACACGAGGTCCGAGCCGCGGCGGAAGGCCTTGCGTAGCAGGTACCCGAGCAGGCGGTGGACGGCGTTGCCGTCCGGCTGGCCGAGCGCCCAGGCGAGATCGCCGCGACCGTCCCGGAAGTCCTTACCGGCAAGAGCCACCTGGTGCTCGCCCTGATGCAGCAGGTGCTGGTGGATCCCGCGAGCGACCGTCTCGAAGTAGGAGGTCGCATCGAAGCTGGGATCATGCGGAGGCTCGGCCGCCACGAAGTCGAACGTGCGGTGCGTGAAGTAGCGGAAGCCGCGGTTCAGGTACAGCAGCCCGCGGAGCAAGCGCCGGATCGCCCGGGTCTGCTTGGTGCGTCCTGTGACGGTGGCGGCGGCCAAGGCGAGCCAGAGGGGCAAGCGATGGTGGAGGAATTCCAGGACATGCAGCCGCGGGCTCATGGGCCCCACGTACGCGAAGCCTGCCCGCCGGCCGGCCGGATAGCGCTCGAAGAAGGGGACGTTGACGTCGCAAATCTCGCGGATGGTGAGGGTGCGCTTCAGGCCCGCGACGGCGTAGCGGATGCGTACCTCGGAGGCGGCGCCCGGCCGGAAGGCCGCCGTGATCACGCGGTCGGCGACCTCGTCGCACGGCACGATGTCGAGTCGGACGTCCGGATTGACCCCGAGCACGCGCAGGTAACCCATGCCGTACAGGGCCACGAAGCCCGCAAAGGCTGCCTTGCTGTCGATCCAGCCCGCAAAGGGGAAGCGCCGGCACGCCGAGATGATGCTGGGCCGGACGATGGTCAGGGGCACGCTCCCGTGACGCGCGACGAGCAGGTGCTCGGCGAGGCACTTGGTGAGGGTGTAGGTGTTGGCATGGCCGGTCTTCGCGAGCAGGGACGCCTCGTGAGCCGTGCCGTCGAGGATGCTCCGGTAAGTTTCGGCCGGATCGACGGGCAACGGGGCCAACTCTTCGGTGAAGGACCGCGTCCCGCCTGCATGCGGGCTGATGTAGGCGGTCGAGACGTCCACCATGGCCTCGAGGGCCGTGCAGCCCTTGGCGAACTCCAGGACGTTGAGGGCGCCCGTGACGTTGGAGGCCGCCGCCTCGGGCAGGGGCGAGTCGAACTCGACGGAGGCCGCGCAGTGGATGACGCGCCGGACGTTCGCCTGGAGCAGGCGGCGATCCGCGTCGGACAGGGCCAGGCCTTCTGCCGTCAGGTCTCCGGCCACCGGGTGGCACATGGAGGGCCAGTCCGGCGGCAACTGCCGGAAGCAATCAGAGCCGACGATGTCCTGGTGGAAGCGCTCCTCCGGCGTGCGTCCCCGCTTGGGGCGAATGAGCACGTAGAGGGTGCCGATACCTAGCTCCTCGCGGCGCCGGATCAGCTCCGAGAGGACCACCTTGCCGACGAAGCCCGTCGTGCCGGTGACGAACACCCCATCGCCGGCGCGCGTCATACGGTCAGCCTCCCCTCGCCTTCGGTGGGGAGGTTCCCGGCGCCGAAGACGTTCGCGGGGTCCATGGCGAGCTTGGCCGCCCGGATCCCGTGCATGGCCGCCGGCGACATGATGCGCGGCAGGAACTCCTGCCGCAGCTTGCCGACGCCGTGGTGGTGCGAGAGCGAGCCGCCGTTCTTCAGCACCTCGTCGCGGGCCGCCACCTCGATCTCGTGGTAGACCTCGCTCGGGTTCTCGACGCCCTGGTAGCCGTAGGCGAAGTAGAAGTAGACGGCCGCCCCGGTGTCGTAGACCTGGGTGATCCGGCAGGAGATGAAGGGCTTGCCGGGCAGCTTGCGGGCGGCATGCTCGGCGGCGATGCGCGCCTTGACGTTGGCGCAGAGGGTCGAGACCTGGCTCCAGGGCACCGACGTTTCGAACGACTCTGCGAGGAACCAGTGGTTCATGACGAAGTCGCGGATGTAGGCGATCCCGTAGGTCAGCTGGTAGCCCCGCTTGCCGTTGCCAGGGCCCGCCTTCATGCCGCCGTGCCGCTTGGCCAGGCCGTAGACCAGGGCCTCCTGATGGGCGACCTCGTCCGGGCGGCCTTCGAACACGAGCGTGAGCGCGACCATCCGGTCCGGTTCGAAGCCGAGCACCCGGGTGACCAGGAGCTTCTCGAGCTTGCCCTTGAGCGCTTTCAGCCCCTTCGACTCGGGCTTGAGGGCGATGCCGAACTGGAACTGGAGGTTGTCGACCAGCCGCACGCTCGCAGGCGCCTGGCCGGTCTGCGCCAGGTCGTACATGAAGCGCGCGCCGGCCTCGAAGTCCTTGAAGAGCACCGAGCCGAACTTCTGCACCTCGGGCAACGGGAACAGCTTGACCACCGCCGAGGTGATGATGCCGAGGTTCCCTTCCGAGCCGAACCACCAGCGCCTGGGATCGAGGCCCGTGGACTCGCGCGGCAGGGCCGCGTGATGCTCGAGCTTGCCCTGCGGCGTCACG
>DATNQJ010000016.1:0-9120 GCA_036704085.1 Stenomitos sp. | reverse complement strand
GGAATCCACTTGGTCTGGCCGTAGAACCCCTGGCCCAAGAAGGTCGTACCGGCCTTCTGGAACTTGATCTGGTAGTAGTACTTGCCGGTCGCCAGCGCCGAACCGGTCGGGGTGTCCTTATCCGTGTCGTTGGCGCTGCTCCGCTTGCCGTTCCAGTCCAGGCTCGTCCGGGTCTTGAAGGCCGACGAGAAGACCGACGACGAAGCCGCGTCCGCAACCAGCACCTGGTACTCGGCGTTCGGGGCGTTGGTGTTGGCGGCCCAACCAAACGAGCTGGTACCGACCTGGTAGGTGGCGCCCGGGGTGATGGTCGGCGAAATGAGCCACTTCACGTCAAAGTTGACCGACTGCGTGGCCGAGGCCGAGGCATCCACGGCGGCGCTGATGTACGCGCCCACCGTGTTGACGTCCGCGGCGCTCATGACCTGGCCGCCATCGTCGTAGAACACCTGGTACTTGCCCGCCGTCAGGGACGTGTCCGTGAAAGCATAGTTGCCCTTGGTGTCGGTGGTGGTGGTGACCGTGAGCTTGTCGAAGGTGGAACCGTTGAACTTCTTTAGGCCGAGCGTCAGGGCAGCACCGGGCTCACCCCCATCGAAGGTGATCCGACCGCTCACGAGGGACAGCGGCTGCGTGCTAGGCGCAGGCGACTGATTGTCGGTGGTCGACGTGGGGAGCATGTTCGGGCAGCCCGCGAGGGCCACGACCGTCAGGGTGCCGGCAAACGCCATGCCGAGCTTCATTTGCAACTTCATTCTTTCGGATCTCCTTGCATGTTGAGGAACCGAGCCGTCGTAACACGTCGTTACATTGACCCCAACTCCCTTTGGCAACGATTGGTCATCTGATCTTAGCCAATTCCGCCCCATACGACAAGAACGATTGGCTGCTTCGCCGGAAGGTCATAGGGCGGAGCGGCGGCGGAGGACCGCCCCCCACGCCTGCCGCCCGGCCTAGCGGATGGAGTGTGCTATAATCCCATAACCAGGACCCTTTCGCCCTGGCACGGTCCCCATCATGCACGAGAGCGCACCACCTTGGATCGACTGGAAAACCTACCCTCCTACCGATATCCGGTCGAGGACCTCATCAAGGAACTGTCCGAGCCGCCGCCCCCCGGGGCGTGCGCCGCTGCGTCGTGGCTGTGCGCCATCGCCGCCGCGCTGGTGACCAAGGCCGCACGCCTCACCCTGGGACGCGAGGGCTTCGAGCCCGTCTCGGAGGAGATGTTGCGGGTGGTCTCGCGGGCGTCCACCCTGGGCGAGCAGTGCGAAGAGCTGATCGACCAGGATCCAACCGCCATGAACCGCCTGGCGGCCGCGGCCGCCCTGCCGCAGACCACCGTCGAAGAGGCGGAGATCCGGCGCGCTTGCGTGCAATCCGCCCTCAAGAACGCGAGCCAGGTGCCCATGCTGGTCGCCCAGCACGGCATGGAGGTGCTCGGGCTGGCCGAGACGGTGGCGCGCTACGGAGCACCGGGCGGGGCCAACGAGGCCATGCTCGCCGTTCGCACGGCCGCCAGCGCCGTCGAAGGTGCCCTGCTTGCGGCCCTCTCGAAGCTTCCCAACCTGGAAGACGAGGCCTTCGCGGCCGAAACTCGCGAGAAGGCCCGCACCCTGCGCGAGCAGGCCGCGGCCATCGAGACCGACCTCTCGAACCGGGCCTGGGACAAGTTGCTCGCGGGAGAATAAGCGTCCATCGCCCCCATGCCGGGGTCGATGTCGTAAGAAAGGCGATCGCCGTTGCGATCGCCTTTTAGCTTAGGGGGAGGGTCGGCTAGGACGCTCCGCCGTACTTACCGAAGTCGCTCGGCTTGACCTGGTCGAGGAACTGGCGGAACTGCTCGGCCTCGACCTCCTCTTCCGCCTTGTTGATGGGAATCGCGCTGGTGGCCATGACGTCCTCGGCCACCTCGATGACCGCGTGGAAGCGCAGGGCCAGCGCGATGGCATCGCTCGGCCGCGAGTCCACCACGCTCTCCTGGCCGTCGCGGTCGATCACCAGCTCCGCGAAGAAGGTGTTGTCGCGCATCTCGCTGATCCGGATCCGCCGCAGCGTGGCCCCGAGGGTCTGGAGGGTGTTGCGGAAGAGGTCATGGGTCAAGGGCCGCGGCGTCTTGACCTCCTCCAAGCCGAGCAGGATGGCGTTGGCCTCCGGCTCCCCGACCCAGATCAAGAGGGCGCGGCGTTCATCGGCGTCCTTGAGCACGACGATGGGGGATTTGGTCTTCGGCTCGAGGATGACTCCCGACACGTTCATCTCAACCATGGGCAGCTCCTTTGCTGATCGCGTTCTCGGCATTATAGGCGCGCCCTCATGGGGAGTAAAGCTGCGGGCATCAGGCCCCATGGAAGGGCCAGCCGCCCCGCTCCGAGGCGATCGAGCAGGACCGTTAGCCGGCGTGGCCAGTCTGCTGGAGGGCCTGCGCCAGGGTCGTCTGCCAGACCACCTTGAGGGGAACGCCCTGCTTCTTGGCAGCCGAGACGCAGTCCTTGAACTCGGGCATCAGGTTGGTGACCGTGCCCATCTGGCGCGCCACCTTGACCCGGATGGGCCCGAAGTCCGTCTTGACCGAGAGGATCTCCCGGTCGAGCACCCGCCGCTCGGTCTGATAGGTGCGCACGCCGATGGACGGAGTCTCGGCGAAGATGATGTCCGTGATGGCTTCCTGCTTCTCGGGGGCCACCAGGGCCGTGAGCTTGATGCCGGGCCGCCCCCGCTTCATGATGATGGGGGTCAGGAACACGTCCGCGGCCCCCGCCGCGAAGAGTCGATCGATGACGTACTCGTAGAATTGCGGGTTGGCGTCGTCGATGTTGGTCTCGACCACCCCGATGGTCTCGCGCGTCTCGCCCTCGCCGGTGGCCTGGGCGCTCAGGAGCACCCGGCACAGCGCGGGCTGCTTCCCCGCACCCGCCCCCCAGCCTTGCGCCGCAAGGCGCATGGCTGGCATCCGGCCGAAGTCCTTGATGAGCGTCGAGAGCATGGCGGCCGCGAGCGGCGTCAACTGCTCGCCCGACTCGCCGTTGTCGTAGACCGGAATTCCCGTGAGCAATTCGACCACCACCGGCGCCGGCACGGGCATGAGGCCCTCCGGCCCCTTGACGGTGCCGCTGCCGATGGGCAGGGCCGAGCAGCTGAGCTGGGCGAGGCCCAATTGATCGAGCAGAAGCACGACGGAGGCCACGGTGGCGATCGCCGCCAGGCTGCCGGCCTCGTTCATCACCACGTGCTCGGGCGACTGGTCCTGGAGGCGGCCCCATGCCACCGCGAGGCGATGGAAGACGCGCAAGGTCCGCTCCTGGACCGACTTGGAAAGCCGGCTCTTGAGGATGACCGAGGCCACCTCGCGCATCTCGCGGCGGATGGCATCGTCCTTGGCCTTGATGGCGACGCGGCTCACCGCGAGGCCGCGCTCCTGGAGCTTGGTGACCGTGACGGCGATCTGGCCCGGGGCGAGGTCTTGCAGGTCGTCGCGCAGGCGCTCGAGGTCGCCGCCCGCGTCGAGCAGCGCTCCGAGCAGCATGGCCTCGGTGGCGCCGTGGTAGCAATCGAAGTAGGCCGTGCGCATGGGGAATCTCCTCGAAGTAGCGTCCTACTTGTTGGATACCATAACGCCGATGCCCAAGACTGTGACGGATGCCGCTCCAGCGCCCGAAAAGCCGAGTTATGTCAGGTGCTGCCGGCGATCATGCCGGCCAGGTAGCCCGCCCCAAAGCCGTTGTCGATGTTGACGACCGAGACCCCGGCCACGCACGAGTTGAGCATGGCCAACAGGGCCGCCAGGCCGCCGAAGCTCGCTCCGTAGCCCACGCTGGTGGGCACCGCGATGACCGGCCGTGCCGCCAGTCCCCCCACCACGCTCGCAAGGGCTCCTTCCATGCCGGCGACCACCACGAGCGCCCGGGCATGGTCCAGCACGGGGCGCTGGTGGAAGAGGCGATGGATGCCCGCCACGCCCACGTCGTAGACCCGGGCCACCGTGCACCCCCGCATCTCGGCCGTGAGGGCGGCCTCCTCGGCCACGGGCACGTCGGCGGTCCCGGCCGCCAGCACGGCCACCTCGCCGAGCTCCGCCCGCTTCGGAACGTAGCCGAAGGTCAAAGCGCGGGCAGCAGGATGGTAATCGAGCTCGGGCACCTCGATCTGCACGGCCGCGGCCACCTCGGGGCTGATGCGCGTGGCGAGCAGGCGAGAGTGGGCCTGCACCAGCGAGCGCGCGATGTGGACGATCTGCTCGGGCGTCTTGCCGAGGCCGAAGACGACCTCGGGAAACCCCGTGCGCAGCTCCCGGTGGTGATCGACCTTGGCGAAGCCCAGGTCCGAGTAGGGCAGGTCCTTGAGGCGGCCGAGCGCCTCGTCGATGCTGGTCTCGCCCCCCCGCACGGCCTCGAGGAGGGCCTTGAGATCGGCCTCGCGCATCAGGTCAACGAGGCGTTGAGGCTGCCCACCCGGTAGCCTTCGAGGTCCAGCGTGACGTAGCAGTAGCCGAGGGCCTTCAAGTCGGCCGTGAGGCGGGCGCGGTAGGCAAAGGCCGCCTCCAGGTCGTCAGGCCGTACCTCGATCCGGGCGAGGTCCCCATGGTGGCGCACCCGGGCCCCTAAAAAGCCCGCCTGCGCGAGCACCAGCTCGGCCCGGGCCACCTGGTCGAGGACCTCGAGGGTCACGGGCGTGCCGTAGGGCAAGCGACTGGCTAGACATGCCGCCGCCGGCTTGTCCCAGATGGCGAGCCCGAGGTGCCGCGCCAGCTCACGCACCTGGGCCTTGGTCATGCCGACTTCGAGGAAGGGGCTCGCGACGCCGGACTCGCTGGCCGCCTGAAGGCCCGGCCGGTAGTCGCCCAGGTCGTCCGCGTTGGTGCCGTTGAGAAGGGTGGCATAGCCCTCGGCGCGGGCGATCGCCGCGAGATCGGCATACAGGGTCGACTTGCAGTGGTAGCAGCGGTCGGCGTTATTGGCCGCATAGGCCGGGTTGTCGAGCTCGCGGGTCTCGATCAGGCGATGGGGCAGGCCGTGCTCGGCGGCAAAGGCGATGGCCGCCTCGCGCTCGGTCGGAGCGAGGCTCGCCGAGGTCGAGGTGACGGCCAGCATGCGCTCCCCGAGCACCCGATGGGCCACCACGGCGATGAGCGCCGAGTCGATGCCCCCGGAATAGGCGACGATCGCGGACGCATGGCGTGCGATCGCTCCTTCCAGGGCCGACAGCAGGCCGTCCACCGTCATCTAGGCGGCCTCCTTGGTCTTCAGGAAGCGCTCGAACACCACGTAGGCCCAGAAGAGAGCGCCCCCCACCACGACGAGCGAGAGGTCACTGAGGATGACGGCCGCCATCTGGGGCACCAGGCCAAGGTGAAAGAGGATGATGGCCAGGCTCCGGACCGACAGCGCAGCCGAAGCCATCAGGAAGCTCGTGACCACGCCGTTCAAGAGGCCGCTGCTCAGGAGACGCCGGATGCGCACCGAGATGAGCATGCCGACGCTGAAGGCGGAGAAGGCCAGGAAGAACGTGACGAGATTCAGCAAGAGGGCGCCGGAGCGCCATGCCTCGAGGTTGACGAAGGTTTCCATGGCCCCATTATAGCGGATCCGGCTCCGCGCGATGGCCCGGACTAGGACCCGGCATGCAGGACGAGGGCGTTGTTGACCGCGCGCTCGAAGCCATCCGAGGGGCTGTTGACGAGCTTGCCGCGCACCACCATCGCCGTCGAGCCGCCGCCATCCAGGTTGATGGCGTCGCGCGATCCGAGCTCACGCATGAGACGGGCGAGTTCGTAGAGGGTCATGCCGACGCTGTGCTGCTGACGGCCGTCGACCGTGACCATGACGATCGAGGTGCCCCCCAGGTAGCCGATGGCCGTACGAGGCGCACGGCCCTTGGCGATCTCGGCGCCGAAGCGCTCCTCGCGGGCGGTGACCTTGACGCGTCCGTCCGCCACCAGGGTGGGACCGCCACCGATGGCCGACTTCACGCCCTCCCACTCGTTGGAGAGCTGCGAGTAGATGACCGCGCGCGACCCGATCTTGACGTGCTCCAAGAGCGCCGGCAGGGCGTTGCCCTGGCCCGAGATCACGTAGCCGTCGCGGGGAATGGCCGAATTGCCCGTGTTGGCACCGAGCACCGTGCCGTCCCCTCCGATCATGAACTCCCGCCGGCTGGGGTCGGGCACCGTGCGGGTGCGATCGCCCCAGTGCGGGGTGTAGAGGAGGATCTGGTGGCGCTGGGTCGGGCGGTTCACGCCGTTGAAGATGAAGACCTTGTCGTCGTTGAGGCGGACCGCCGCCCGGAGGCGGGCGTTGTTGATGAAACAGGTGCCGTCGTAGCGGATGCCGAAGACCGACCGGTTGAAGTAGCTGGAACTCACGATCTGCCCCTCGAGCATCAGGAGGCCGATGGGCATCCCGCCACGGGGGGAGAAGAACGAGCCGTTGATTGCCGCAAGCGCCCGCGCCCGGCGGGCGATCGCGGAGACGGGCTCGGTCGAGAAGCCCCGGCCCCGCTGGGCGAGCTCCGGATTGAGCGCGTAGTGGCGCAGGTCCGCCTTGACGATGTTGACCGAGATGGGGCCCGCGGGCGTCCAGCGCTTGATGCGCTGGAACTGCAGGTCACGGCCCAGGCTCACGGTGCTCTTGCGGGTGATCTCGTGCGGAATGAAGAGCACGAAGCGATCGGCCTGAACCTTGGGAGTGATGGCGTAAGGAAAACGCCAGCGCGCCACGATCCGGACGTAGCGACCCTTCTGTTCAATATCGACCGTGCTGATGGGGCCCGACGGCAGGATCTTGGTGACCTTGTTGCGGACCTTGTTCGAGACCTCGAGGTCCCAGCGGATGCCGTCGACCAAGGGGACCTTGCGGACGATCTTGGGGTGCTTGAGGCGCACCGCGAAGTCCACGCCCCGCGTCGAGGTGGTCGTGGACCAGGTCTCGGCGGACGCAGCGCTCGCCTGAGCGAGTAGCAGGAGCAGGAATAGGATGAGCGGTCTAATGGTGGTCACGGTCTTCTTCAGCAGCAGATCCCCGGCCTATCTATACCCCGCCGGCCCCCGGCCTATCAGGGCGAGCAAGGCTAGGGGGGCCAAAGAAAAGGCGGCCCCCCACGCATGGGGGGCCGCCGGAGTTGCCGGGAGCTAGGCGATGGCGACGGACTTCTGCAGGGCGTCGAGGAGCAGGCGGGCGCCGTCCGGCGTGCAGGCCGCATAGACCACTTCCTGGCTCACGCCGAGCACGCGGCTGAGCTCGAGGGCCGTGTCGTGGCGCTCGGTCTGCCTGCGGTAGTAACGCAGCGCGCTCACCGCCTCGTCCGGCGCAAAGCGGCGCGTGGCCTCGTCGAAGGCCTCGCCCATGTGACCGGCGAGCTCCGCATACAGCTCCTGGTAGGTGATCCCCAACTCGGGCGACACAAAGGCGAGGATCTTGCGCACGGGAGGCTCCTTTCGATTTTAACGCCGGGTAAAAAGCTTAAGACGTTATTAACCTTATCGCCTTCGCCGCCCGAAACTTGCGCGGGCTGCCAAAAAAAAGTCGCCGGCCGGCCGCAGGGGCCGCCGACGACCAGACGGCGATCGTTACTAGAGGGGTGCATCCTTCCGGTCGATGACCAGGTCGTTAGAGGACTGGTAGACGTTGATCTCGTCGATCACCCAGTCCTCGGGAAGTTGAAAGCTCTTCAACGGGACGCCATGCGCGTCGGCCGGATGATGCAGGAAGTTGATGCCCATGACGTCGTCCACCAGGCCGAAGAGGCCCCTCACCTTGGGCGGCGTCAGGCCGGGGAACATGGCGAGGGCCCGGACGCCGGGCACTCCGACCTTGAGGCCGGTGGAGGTCTGATACTGGTTGGAGTTGGTGCCCACCAGCACCACGCGCTCCTGCTCGACGCCGACCACCAGCGAGTACTCCCGCCACTGCAGCAGGGCGTGGTCGGAGTCGATGGCGCGCACGTCGTCCGGGGGACCGATGCGCGCCTTCAAATCGGAGACATGGGCCCCCAGGGCCACGGGACCGATGGCCTTGCCCGGCACGATGAGGTGGGCCGGGTCCGGCATGGCCAGGGTGGACGGCTGCAGCGCGAACCACGTCAGGGAGGCTCCCAGGAGCCCGCCCGTCCAGCGTCGCTTCATCCGCGCCACCCTCCTCTCAGCTTGGACGGCGTCCCGCCCGATCGCCATTCAGGTGTTTACCCCGTTTGCCACATCTTAACCGAGGCCCGGCCGGGCGTCCGGCTAGTCCACCAGGGTGTCGACGAGATGCTGGTAGGTCACGTCCAGCGACGCCTGGTCCCCCAGGGCGAAGCGCCGGAGGATGGCATGGACGGGGAAGAACTGGAGGCCGACCCGCGGGAAGCGAATGCTCGCATGCTCCGCATCCTGCCGCACCACCCAGGATCCCCCGAGGGACTGCAGCACGACGTCGCCCGCGTAGGACCCCCAGCCGAGCGAGATGGCGGCCAGCTCCTCCTCGGGGGGCAGCGTACCGGCCCAGCCGTTGGCGATGAGCATGTCGAGCATCTCGAAGTCATCCTCGGTCTGGCGCAGGGGCACCTCGAAGGAGCTCTCGATCTCGCTCTTGGAGTCCTCGGCCTGGTCCGCCAGGTCGGCGACCCCTTGGCGCCAGGCCTCGCCCTCGCGCTCGCCCGCCCCGTAGCGGGTATCGGCGTCGGCATCCGGGACGAGGATGGGCAGCTTTTCGATGGCTTGCAGGAGTTCGTTAGAGGGTTGCGTTGGTTGATCCATCTCGATTCCTCGCGGGCATCACGCGCCAGATGGCCGCTTCCACGGCCTCGACGCCCAGCGTCTTCAAACAGGTGAGTTCATCGCAGGTCGTCTGGCGGCGATCCCACAAACAGGGTCGGCAGGCGAGGCCCTCGACGTACAGGGCCTGGTGCACCGTGCCGGTGGGCAAGAGCTTGGCGGGATCCGTCGGTCCGAAGAGCGCCACGGTGGGGGTTCCCACCGCCACGCCCAGGTGCATGGGGGCCGAGTCGACGCACACCAGGATCGAGGCATTGGCGATGAGGGCGGCCAGCTGGCCGAGGCCCTTGGTCTGGCCATAGGCCTCGATCGGCTTGACCTTGAGCTTGGATTTGATGTCGGCGATCGCCTCGGCGTCATCCGGGCCTCCG
>DATNQJ010000015.1:0-3823 GCA_036704085.1 Stenomitos sp. | reverse complement strand
AACCGCGCATCGACTGCGCGCAGCCCTTGCCCACGTCGCCGTAGCCCGCGACCACGACCACCTTGCCCGCCACCATCACGTCGGTGGCGCGCTTGAGGCCGTCCGCGAGGCTCTCGCGGCAGCCGTACAGGTTGTCGAACTTGCTCTTGGTGACCGAGTCGTTGACGTTGATGGCCGGCACCTTGAGCTCGCCGCGCTCCATCATCTGGTAGAGGCGGTGGACGCCGGTGGTCGTCTCCTCCGAAATGCCCTTGATCTCCTTGAGGAGCTCGGGATACTTCTGGTGGACCATCAGCGTGAGGTCGCCGCCGTCATCGAGGATCATGTTGATGGGCCGACCGTCGGGCCAGCGCAGGGTCTGCTCGATGCACCAGTCGTACTCGGTCTCGGTCTCGCCCTTCCAGGCGAAGACGGGCACGCCCGCTGCGGCCATGGCGGCCGCCGCGTGGTCCTGTGTCGAGTAGATGTTGCAGCTCGACCAGCGGACCTCGGCGCCGAGGGCGATGAGCGTCTCGATCAGGACGGCCGTCTGGATGGTCATGTGCAAGGAGCCCGCGATGCGCGCACCCTTGAGCGGCTTGGTCGCGCCGTAGCGCTCCCGGAGGGCCATCAGACCGGGCATCTCCTTCTCGGCGAGCGCGATCTCCTTGCGGCCCCAGTCGGCCAACGCGATGTCGGCCACCTTGTAATCTTGGACTTTGACGGCGTCAGCCATGGTCAAGGTCTGGCTCCTTCTCCATATGCCCCGCGGGGCTTAGCTCCGTGCGGCCCGGGCGATCAAGCCGAGGCCGACGGCGGCTCCGAGTACGTTGGGCATCCATGCCGCCACCACCGGCGGCAGGTGCCCGGTCTGTCCCAGGGCCATGAACGTGAACATGGCCAGGTAATAGACGAAGATGATGAGAATGCTCAGGCCCAGCCCAATGCCCGAGGAGCTGCGATTGGGACGCAACCCCAAGGGGGCGCCCACCAGCATGAACACAAGGCTTGCGAACGGGACGGAAAGCTTCTGATGCAATTGTACCCGCAACTCGTTGAGCCCGCTACCTTGCTCCCCGCTCTCCTGGAGGCGCTGGATGTGGGCCGTCAGCTCGCGGATGTTCATCTCGGTGGGCGTCCGACGCTCGGTCGTGAGGTCCAAGAGGGCCTCACGCAGGCGCACCCGCTGCTCCTTGAAGCGCACGAAGAACCGGTACTCCCCGTTGTCGGCCATCTGGTAGAGCGTCCCGTCCAGGAAGGTCCAGGCTCCCTTTTCCCAGCGGGCGCGGTCGGCGTGAATGATCCGGTCGAGGCGATCGCCCTCGAACTCCTGCACCAGCACGTTGCGCATCAGCTCGCCGTCGAAGGTGCGGGCGTAGAAGACGCGCTTGAGGCGCCCCTCCTCGAGCTCCTGGTAAAAGACGTTGTCGCGGGTGGTGGGAAGCTTCTTCTGGTGCTGGGCCTCATAGAGGATGTTCTTGGCGGCCCACTCGGCGCTCGGGACCACGTACTCGTTGAGGGCCACGGTGGCGCCGCTGACGAGCAAGCTGATGAGGGCCACCGGCGCCAGGATCCGGTACAGCGACACGCCGCAGGCCTTGAGCGCCGTGATCTCGCTGTCTCCGGACAACCGCCCGAAGGCGAGCAGGCTCGCGAGCAGCATGGACATGGGGAAGGTGTAGAAGGCCATCTCGGGCAGGCGCAGGGCGAGCACCTGCAGCACCACCGCCACCGGCAGTCCGAAGCGCACCATGAGGGTGATGAGCTCGAACAGCACCGAGGTGGCCGTCATGATGGCCGTGAAGGCGGCCACTCCGAAGAAGAAGGGGCCGAGCAGCTCGCCGATCAGATAGCGATCGATCGTGGAGAGCCCGGGGATCCGCCAAGCGCTCACAGGCTGAACTCTTCTCCGAGGTAGAACTTGCGGGCCAGCTCGTTGTTCGCGATGAAGTCCGGCGTACCCTGCACGACGATCTTGCCCTCGGCCAGGATGTAGGCGCGATCCGTGATGGCCAGGGTGTCGCGGACGTTGTGGTCTGTGATGAGGATGCCCAGGTTGCGGCTCTTGAGCTGGCGGATCATCTTCTGGATGTCCGAGATGGCCAGGGGGTCGATGCCGCTGAAGGGCTCGTCCAAGAGCAGGAAGCTCGGGTTGGTGGCCATGGCGCGGGCGATCTCGACGCGCCGGCGCTCGCCACCCGACAGCTGGAAGCCCTTGGACTTGCGGATCTTCTGGATGTGGAACTCGTCGAGGAGATCCTCGAGGCGCTCTTTCTGCTCGGAGCGCTTGAGGCCCAACAGCTCCCAGACCGCGAGCAGGTTCTCCTCGACCGAGAGCTTCCGGAACACGCTGGGCTCCTGGGCCAGGTAGCCGATGCCCTTGCGCGCGCGCATGTGCATCGGCAAGGCCGCGACGCTCTCGCCGTCGAGCCGGATGTCGCCCTCGTTGGGACGCACCAGGCCCGTGACCATGTAGAAGGTGGTGGTCTTGCCGGCGCCGTTGGGGCCCAGGAGGCCGACGACCTCGCCGCGGTTGACGTTGATCGACACGTCGTTGACGACGCGGCGCTGGCGGTAGGTCTTGATGAGGTTCTGAGTCTCGATCACGCTCTGGGCTCCCTCTCGATCACCGGGCCGGCATGCGGCGTTTCCGGCTGTCGGTCCAATTGGAATTCTACCGGATTCCGCCCGGCGTTGCAGACGCCGAGGCGGGCACGAGCAGGCGGGTATGCGTCCCGCCCTCGGCGAGCAGGCGCCGCTCGGCGACGAAGTAGGTCACCTTCTCGCCCCGGAACACGCCGGTCCCGCGCCGGGCCTCGACCTGGCCCGAGAAGACGATCCGATCGACGCGGTCCTCCTTGGGGGTCGCATAGACCGTCGCCGCCTGGCAGGTGACGACCATGTCGCGCAGGCTGATGCGCACGTTGCCGCTCATGGCGTAGGTGTGCTCCTGGCCGTCGTACTCGGTCTGACGGGCGGTGATGTCCATCTGGTCGAGGCTCACGGCGGCGGGCAAGGGCTGAGGGGGCTTCGCCTTGGCGGCAGGCTTGGTGGCCGAGACGGCCGGGGCCCCCATCAGGGCGACGACCATCCCCACGCCCAGCATCGACACGACAGCCTTGTTCATCTCATCACCGTCCTACGATCGGCTCGAGTCCGATCAGCGCCCGCACCGGCGAGCCCATCCGCACCTTCATCAGGCTGCGATCCGCCCACAGGGTAGGTCCCATCAGCCGGCTGGGCCCCCGCTGAAACGTCACGCTGCCGCTGGCCTGAAGCGACTGAGAGGCCGCCCGCCAGATCACCTGGTCCGCCCGGACCTGGGTGTTGGCCAGCGCCGAGTCCACCCGGATCCCGCCCCCCATGCGCAGGTCATGGGTCCGCGAATCCAGGACGGCCGTGGGCGACACGGCCGTCGAGACGACCC
The DNA here is from genome assembly GCA_036704085.1 of Stenomitos sp. GTDB lineage: Bacteria > Cyanobacteriota > Sericytochromatia > S15B-MN24 > UBA4093 > DATNQJ01. The sequence goes on along the minus strand of DATNQJ010000015.1, from coordinate 417 downwards.
GGCCGCCCTCCCAGAAGTGCGCCTGGATGCCCTTCAGGTTCGCCACCTTGGAGTCCGGATCGTAGTGGACCGACTCGGCGTTCAGATCCCAGACCTTGGCGCCCTCCGAGAACTCGACCAGGTCGACGCCCCGGAACTCGATGGCCGGCGGGGGCGGAGCGTCCTGGGGCCGGGGCCGGCTCCAGCGCGTGACCAGCCCAGCCCCCCACCAGGCGGCAAGCCCGATGGCCAGGATGCATGCCGCCAAAAGGAGCTTCTTCATTCCGTCAACGACCATAAGGGGGGCTTGTGACAACGCGGCTCGGGCTCCTCCGGGCAAAACACCTGAGCAGTATACCACGGGCCGGCTTGCGCCCCCTTCCCTCATGGACGACGACGGCGGCCGAATGTTCCGTTCGACTCGTCGCTCGGCATGAC
>DATNQJ010000014.1:0-5419 GCA_036704085.1 Stenomitos sp. | reverse complement strand
GCTCGCGCTGCCGGGAGACGGGCTTCAACGGGCGAGTGCCGCTCTTCGAGGTCATGACCATGACCGAGGCCATCGAGGACCTCATCAACCAGGGGGCGCCGGCCCAACGCATCCGGCATGCAGCGCTGCAGGGCGGCATGTGGGGACTTGCGGACGACGCCCTGCGCAAGATCCAGGATGGGATCACGACCCCCGCCGAGGTGGCCCGGGCCCTCGGGCCCCTGTGGATGGATGACTTATGCCCAGCTTCCGTTACCGGGTCGTCGACCTAGAAAGCCAGCAGCCGCTCGAGGGCTCCATCGAGGCGACCAACGAGCGCTCGGCCCGTGCGGCCTTGCGCTCGCGCGGCCTCTTGCCCATGTGGGTCCAGGTGGACGATCCCTCCGAGGCTGCACCGCCCTATCTCAAGCGGCTGGTGGAGGTTATGACCTTCCGGCCGGTCAAGACGTCGGATCTGGCCATCTTCATCCAGCAGTTCTCGGCCCTGTTGGATGCCGGGTTGCCCATCGTCGAGGTCATGGTCATTCTGGAGGAGCAGACGGCCCATCCCACCCTGCGCCGGGCCGTGGCCGAGATCCGCAAGGACTTGCTCGGCGGGTTGATGCTCAGCGAGGCGATCGGCCGTCATGCCCGGATCTTCCCCCCTCTGCTCGTGAGCCTCACCGAGGCGGGCGAACTGAGCGGGGCCTTGCCGATCATGCTGAACCGGCTCTCGGAGATGCTCGAGAAGAACCTCGAGATCGAGCGCAAGGTGAAGGGCGCCATGACCTATCCGGCCGTGGTCCTGGTGACGGTCCTGGCCGTGCTCGCCGTCATGTTCGTATTCGTGGTGCCGACCTTTCAGGGGCTCTACAGCCAGAACGGGGCGGCGCTTCCTCTGCCGACGCAGATGCTGCTGAGCCTCAGCAGCTTCATCCGGACCTCGGTCTGGTGGCTGGTGGCCTGCGCCGGGTTGCTGGTGGCGGGATACCACTGGTTCCGGCGCACGCCGGTGGGACGCCCGATCATCGATCGGCTGTGGCTCCGACTTCCCTTGGTCGGCCCCGTGCTCATGGTGCAGGCGGCCAACACCTTCACCCGGGCCTTCGGGACGGTCTACGGCTCGGGGGTCTCCATCGTGCCGGCGATCGCCACCTGCCGCAAGGTCGTCACCAACCGGGCGATCGCGGAGGTGCTCGAAGCGGCGGAGCAGGAGGTCGAGCTGGGCAACCCCTTTGCCTCCAGGCTCCGGGAGTCGCGCTACTTCCCGCGCATCCTCACGCAGATGATCTCGGTGGGCGAATCATCGGGCAAGCTCGAGGAGATGGCCGAGCGGGCCGTCCGTTTCTCGGACAAGGACATCGACTACAAGATCAAGCAGATGACCAACATGCTCGAGCCAGCCCTGACGGTGGTCATCGGCCTCATCGTCATGGCCATCGCGCTGGCGCTCTACCTACCGCTCTTCGATCTCTCGAAGATCATGAGCTCGCACTAGCGCCTGCGGCTGTTGCTCTAGGGCTGCACCTTCGGCGTCACGACGATCATCAGCTCGGTCTGTTGAGTCTGGGTCGAGGTGCTGCTGAAGAGCGCTCCGAGCAGGGGGATGTCCCCCAAGACCGGGAACTTCGTGCGGGTGGTGAGCTGCGTGTTCTGCGTGAGGCCTCCCAGGGCCAGCGACTTCCCGGAGCCGAGCGTCACCTGCTGGGTGACCAGCTCCCGGCGGCTCAAGAGCGACATCTGGTTGTTCATGCCGTCGCGCAGGGTCTCGCGGATGGTGGAGACCGTGGGGTGCAGACGCATGGTGACCGTGCCGTCCGCTCCGATCTGGGGCAGGATGTTGAGCGTCACGCCCGCCGCGCCGAAGATGGGCTCGACGATCAGGATGTTCTGAGTGCCGACGGTCACCGTCTGGTTGGTGATCTTGGTGCCCTTGACGACCTCGTCCACGATGTTGATCTGGGACTCCGTGTTGTCGCTCGCCACGATGGTGGGATGGGCGAGGATCCGGGCCTTACGATCCTGGACCAGGGCGTTGAGGCGGGCCGTGAAGGATGCCGGCTTCACGACGCTCGGGTCGAAGGTCACGCTCCAGCCCGGCTGGGTGGCGGCGGTCGGGTCGAAGGCGGAGGTGAAGTTGCCGCTCTGGCCGCTGAGGGTCATTCCCAGGTCCAGCGCGTCCTTCGAGTTGACCTCGAGCAGCTCCACATCGATGGCCACCTGGCGCAGGGGCTGATCGAGCTGGGGAATCATGGCCTCGGCCTGTCGCAGGGTCTCGGTCGACCCGGTGACGACCACGGAGTTGGTCCGCGTGTCCGGCACGGCCACGGACTGCTTGGCCTCGATGGGCAGATTCTGGGTCTGCAGGGTCTTGGTGCGCAGGCCGGCCTGGGAGTTGCCGAGCTCGACGCCGGTGTTCGCGCTGTTGGCCCCCGTCCCCTCGTTGACGCTCTCCACGTCTGCCCGCACGTTCTCGCTGGCGGCCGACTTGTTGCCGTTGTTGAAGATGGTGGCGTTCAGAACCGAGGCCACCTGCACGGCGTTGGCGTGGCTGAGCTTGAAGATCCGGGTTTCGACGGGCTGGTCCAGGTTCGCGATGGCCTTTTCGGCCAGCGACAGATCGCTTGCCGTACCGAACACCAGGACGCTGTTGGTGCGGGGATCGGCCTTGGCGAGCTCCAACTGCTGCTGTTGGTTGTTGCTCTGCGTGTTGAGGCTGCCGATGTAGGGTCTCGTCAGGGCCGAGGTGTTCAGGAACTCGGCGATCTTTGTCGCGCTGGCGTAACGCAGCTTGAAGATCCGGGCGTTGCCCGTCAACAACCCGCGCTCGAAGGCCTTGCGCTTTCCGACGACGGCGAAGACGTTGCCCTGCCACACGGCCTGGGCGCCGCCCATGGCAAACAGCGCTTCCAGCGCGTCGCCGAGTCGGACGTCCTTGAACTCGACGTTGACGGGCGCCTTGAGGTCGTCCTCGATGACGAGGTTGAGGTGCCCCTTCTGGGCGACCAGGCGGATGGCATCCTGCAGCGGCATGTCGCTGATCGAGACGGATATGGTCTGGTCGAGCGGCTTGGCAACAGCAAGTGCCGGCAAGGGGAGCGACAGCGCGAGGCAGAGGGCGAGGGCGGGGCGGAGGCTCATGGCGTGGGGGCTCCTGGTCGATGGTACAGGGGGCTCTCGATGTGGTGCTCGCCCCTCTTCCAGATGAGCTTGTCGGGGCTGATGGAGGTCAACTTGGCGCCCGCGACCTCCTCGCCGCGGCGCACGAACCGAACTTTCCCGTTGAGGTTGATGGCGGCCACGGCTTCGGCCCCATCGTAGGCGAGACCCAGATAAGCGATCCGTGCGCTCGGGCGCTCGATCTTGGGAGGCTTGACGGCGGTCGGCGCGGCGGGTAGGCCGGGGGCCGGCGGCAGATGCTGCTCGGAGGTCACCACCAAGGGGCGGAACGGATTCTTGCGACCCAACGTGAGCGCCTGGACGGAGCCGTCCAGCGAAGGGGTCGCCAACGGCGCGGCTCCGGCCTGAAGGGCGAACACCAGGATCGTCGGGAGGACCCATGCGGAGGCAACAGCGGTTTTGGGGCGAGACGTAGACATCGTAATGAACGTTCGTGTCCGAATCGGGCGGGGACTTCCTGTCTATTATGCCCCTCATTTGCTAAGATCGCACGAAACTACGGGTTTTTTGCGAATCCCTGTTCATGGGGGTGGGCTTATCGTTAGAATGGATCATTGTGACTCTTGGGTGGGTAGATTCCCGCGATGGAGGACGAATTGTTAGTTGTTCGTGAAGGATTTGTGGGTCTTGTGAATTATTCACGAGTTCTTCACTGAAGTCACTGTGGTTTCAGCTATTTTTCAGCTACAAGGGGTAGTTTAGTCATGCCGGGAAGGGTGGCTTGGCGGGTTGTCAGGTCGCCATCCCCACACTTGGAGGAAGAACGGAATCATGTTTGCGCAACGGCACGAGAAGAAGAGTAAGCAGTCGGGCTTCACGCTCATCGAGTTGGCCATCATCATGGCGATCATCGCCATCCTGGGTGCGGTAGGCGCCGTCAAGTTCCAGTCCATGAAGGCAGAGGCCAACGATGCGGCGCAGGCGAGCGCCTTGGCGAACGTCCGATCGGCCCTGGCCATCGCGATTGCCAAGGACAAGGACGGCAAGATCGACGTGGCTGAGCTGGCTGGCTACATGGAGGGGAAGGTCACGGACGCCAACGATGGCAAGACCTTCACGTGGGAAGACAACGGCGCCTCTTTCACCGTAACCTACACCTTGGATGGCGCGGCCATCGCCTCTATCACGAGCGCCGCGAAGACGAAGTAAGCCGTAGGCTTCAAAGCAAGGCCCGCCGGATCAGTCGATCCGGCGGGCCTTGGTCGTTAGGCGATTACTGCAGGACGGCGGTGAAGGCGTCGCGCACCAGGCCCACGCGGACGTAGTCGTAGGGCAGGTAGAAGTAACCCTTGTCGCCCCAGCTTGCGCTCCACGAGTTGCGGACGATGAAGACCTGCTTGGCCTGGTCGTAGCCGACGATCATGACCGCGTGGCCGCCCACCGGCTTGTCGCTCTGCGTGGGCATGGGCACCAGGCCCGTCTGCTTCACGTCGTCGCCCATCATGCTCTGGAAGACGATCATCCCGGCGACCACGGGCATGCCGTCGGCCAGGGAGCGGCGGATGGCCGACATGGTCGAGACCGCCACCGGCGTGAGCTTGCCCGAGCTCGAGTTGTTGATGAAGGACTTGGAGCCGGCGATCTTGAAGCCGAGCGCGTCCTGGACGGCCGTGGCCGAGGGGGCCGTGCCGAGGAAGGTCTTGATCTTCGCGGGATCCTTGTGCTGCGAGAGGGGCAGGAAGGGCATGTCCGCCTCGGGGCAGGTGCCGAACTGCTCGAGGACCTTCATGCCGGTCTCGATCGACGAGCCGCTGTCCTCGGTCATGTCCGCGTTCCCCTGCAGCTTGCGCTCCTGGTAGTACACGAAGGCGGGGCTGAGGGTGGTGGCGCGGCCGGCCTTCTTGGCGAGGAACTCGTCGAGGCCGCTGGCGATCGCAAAGCCCGTGCACGCCCCGATGCCTCCCTGGTTGGCCACCGGCGAGCACTGAGCACGCAGGTCGGCGACCTGCGGCAGCGTGGCCTGCGAGCGGTAGCCCTTCTCGTCATCGATGACCTTGCGCTCGGTGAGGCGGGCACCCAGCGCGTAGCGGGTGGTCGCCTTGCCGGCGGCATCGAGACGGGCGCTGGTGGAGAGCATCGAGGCGTTCGGGTTCACCCCGCAGGCGGTCAGGGCGGTGGCGGCGAGGGCGAGGGCCACGGTAGCGCGCACTTGCTTGAACATCGGGTACCTCCTGGACGGCGGGGGCGACATCTCCTATATGGCCGTTAAGGAGTTAAAGCTTGCGTAAAGATCGATTAATGTCTCAGGGGAATTTTCCCT
>DATNQJ010000013.1:0-5906 GCA_036704085.1 Stenomitos sp. | reverse complement strand
GAAGCAAGGCTATTCTGCGGCCAAAGAGGTCCTTCGAAATAGGGCTTTCTTGCTGCTTGTTGCGACCCGGAGCCTCTGATGCAATGTGGGCGCGACGGCAGGAGCGCAAGAAATGGGGACGGGGCTGACATGGACGGCGCGACGGGTCTCGGGATGGCCCTCTGGGGGCTGCTCGGGGCGCTTTTGGTCCTGGGGTTCGGCATGGTGCTGATGCGGCTGTCACGGCCGGTCTCACCCGAGTTCCGGGCCAACCTGCCCGAGGAGCCGACGGGGGCACGGCGACTGCTCGACGAGCGGTTCGCCCGGGGTGAGATCGACGAGGAGGAATACCGAAAACGGCGCCAGCTGCTGAGCGATTGATCTTCGGTAGTGGCTACGGATTCCTCCGGTCCACGTCGGATCTATCTTCTACGTGAAGAGCGAGACCAATGCGTCAAGCGAGGGACGGATTAACAGCGTTAAGCGATACCGCCAGCTATTCTGTGCAGTTTAAGGGTCTCCGCCCTCTTCTGGCCGCCGAAGGTAATTCGGCGGCTCTTTTCTTGCCTAACACGGGCACATAACCGCGTTTTATCCGGAAGATCCGTACTTCCCCCTGATGATTCTTCGTGAAGTTATGCTTAGATCATGACGTACACCAGACATCGGAACCCGCTCCGAACGTCCGGCGCACCACGGGAGGGTTGGCCATGACCACGACACAGCCGCGCTTCGGGAGTTGCTACGTGCTGGACGACCTGACCGCCGCCATCACCGTCGCCATCTGGAAGGAGGTCCATGACAGCCCACCCGAACCGACCCAGGAGTTCCTCTATGCTCCCGGGGAGTTGCACGGCATGACTCCTCAGTTACCCGGCCACCTGGGAGCCCCGATGCTCCGGCGCGCCCATCGGCGCCACCCGGCACGAGGGGAGCTGACCCTAGCTTAGCAACCGGGATGCGATCGCCCGCTGCAGAAAGGAGCCGACGTACAGGAGGGCGATGCCGGCTGCGAGATACAGCCACCAGCTCCCCTTCAGCCGCGAGTAGAAAAGGAAGGGAACGAAAAATAACAGCGACGCTGGAATAGCGGCGAGGACGGAGACCGCGTAGCGGGACGCCGCCTCGCCGTTGCCGTTCTGGAGGTAGGCGAAGGACAGGGCGAGGATGGACATGAGCGGCAGGGCCGTGATGTAGCCGGCCAGCAGCGGCGAGCGGGTCGAGAGGCCCGAGGCCCCCGCGATGATCAGGGCCGAGCATAGGACCTTGATGCCGAACCAGAGCACGTCCCGATCCATTACGACTCCCTCATGCAAAAGCAGCCGACCGAGCGCATGGTAGCACGTTCGAGAAGCGATTCGCCCTCGCGCATGGCCGCTTCGAGGGCCATGGGACCGGGCACCAAGGACTGGGCGATACCTCCTGCCTGCTTCAACAGCTCCTCGCCTTCCTCGGTGAGGGTTCCGGCGATCGCCACCAGCGGCACGGCGCGCGAGCGGCAGCGTTCCGCCAGCCGCCCGATTACCTTGCCCTCGAAGGACTGTCGATCCAGCTGCCCCTCCCCCGTGATGACGAGCGCGGCCCCTTCCAGGCGAGCATCGAGGCCGACCGCCTGCGCCACCAGGTCGAAGCCCGGCACCATGTGGACTCCGGCGATCGCCAAGAGCCCCGCCGGCACCCCCCCGGCCGCACCGGTCCCGGGCACATCGCGCACCCGACGGCCCGTGGCGGCCTCCAGCACATCGGCAAAGCGCTCGAGAGATCGCTCGAGGGTCCGGACGTCCTCCGGCGAGGCGCCCTTCTGAGGAGCGTAGACCGGTGCCGCCCCGCGGGGCCCGAGCAGGGGATTCATCACGTCCACCGCGAGCTCGATCCGGGCCGCGGACAAGAGCGGATGGGCCCCCGACGAATCGATGGCGGCGAGTCGTGCGAGGGCGCCGCCGCCCGGAGGCAGCTCCTGGCCCGAAGCGTCCAGGAGGCGGATGCCGAGTGCCTGTAGGAGGCCCGCTCCCCCCTCCACCGTCGCGCTGCCGCCCAGGGAGAGGATGAGGGTCCGGAAGGGGTGCTCGCGCCAGGCAGAGAGCACGAGTTCGCCCACCCCGCGCGTCGTGGTGACGAGGGGCTCCCGGCGCTCGGAAGGAAGCTGGACCAGGCCCGCGGCCGCCGAGAGCTCCACGACCACCGTCGTACCGTCTGCGAGCCGTCCGTAGGGGGCCTCGATGACCCCACCCCGGGCGTCCGTGACCCGCGCCGTCTCGATCCGGCCCCCGGTCGCAGCGACCAGGGTCTCGACCATGCCCTCGCCGCCGTCGGACATGGGCACCTCGCGCACCTCGGCCCCGGGCCAGGCGCGGCGGACGCCCCGGGCGATCGCCCGCGCGGCCTGGGCGGCCGTCATGCTGCCCTTGAAGGTGTTGGGCGCCGCCACCACCACTCCGTCCATGTGCTCCTCCTCCTCACCCAAGGTCGCTCGCTATTGTAAGGGAGGGGGCCGTCTGCTACGATCCCGAGGGTTCGTCGCACGAACGGAGGCACGACCATCCCATGCGTTTTCTGACCGCCGGTGAATCCCACGGCCCCGTGCAGCTCGCCATCGTCGAGGGCTTTCCGGCGGGCGTCCCCGTGACGCCCGAACCCATCGACCGTGAACTCGGCCGGCGCCAGGGCGGCTACGGCCGTGGCCAGCGCATGAAGATCGAGCAGGACCGGGTCAGCTTCCTGTCCGGAGTGCGCAACGGCCTGTCCACGGGCGCCCCCATCGCCATGCAGGTCACCAACCGCGACTACGCCAACTGGACGCTCGCCATGGATCCGAGCCCGGTCGAGCCGGGCGACACCGAGCGTCTGGCGGCCATTGACGCCAAGCGTATCACCAAGGTCCGGCCGGGCCACGCGGATTACGCCGGGGCCCGCAAGTATCGCCTGGAAGACGTGCGCGACGTCCTCGAGCGCTCGAGCGCCCGGGAGACGACCTCGCGCGTGATGGCGGGCGCCCTCGCGGGCGTGCTGCTTGGTGAGTTCGGCATCCGCGTAGCCTCGCACGTGGTCGAGATCGGCCCCCTCAAGGCCGACACCTCGCTTCCGGCCTACGAGTCCTTCGATCGGCTGCAGGAGGCCGCCGAGGCGTCGGCGGTCCGCTGCGCGGATCCCGCGGCCAGCGAGCGCATGATCGCCCTCATCAACGAGACCCGGACGGCCGGCGACACCCTGGGGGGCATCGTCGAGATCATCGCCGAGGGCCTGCCCGTGGGGCTCGGCACCTACGCGCAGTGGGACCGGCGGCTCGACGGCCTCCTGGCGCAGGCCGTCATGAGCATCCATGCCATCAAGGGCGTCGAGGTGGGCCTCGGCTTCGAGGCCGCCCGGCGGCCGGGCTCCCAGGTCCACGATCCCTTCTATCCCGGCTTCCGGCGCGAGACCAACCGCGCGGGCGGCCTGGAGGGGGGCATGACCAACGGCCAGCCGCTCATCCTGCGCGCCGCCATGAAGCCCATCCCGACCCTCATCCATCCTTTGCCCAGCGTCCACCTGGACACCGGCGAGGCCGTCAGCGCCCACTTCGAGCGCTCGGACGTCTGTGCGGTGCCCGCGGCAGGCGTCGTGGCCGAGGCCATGGTCCGCTGGGTGCTCGCCACCGTCCTTCTGGACAAGGTGGGCGGGGACTCGCTCTCCGAGATGCGCGACCACTACCGCACGCTCTACCAGGAGGCCTCCGCCGATGCCTAAGGTCGTCGTCCTGCACGGACCCAACCTCAACATGCTCGGCGTCCGCGAGCCGGACGTCTACGGCACCACCACCCTCGCCCAGATCGACCAGCGGCTCGCCCTCCTGGCCGACGAGCTGGACCTCGAGGTGCTGTGCCGCCAGTCCAACCACGAGGGCGTGCTCATCGACTGGGTGCACGAGGCCTACGGCGAGGGGTACGACGGCATCGTCATCAACCCCGGTGGCCTCACGCATACGAGCGTGAGCCTGCGCGACGCCCTGACGGCCACGGGCCTGCCGGTGGTCGAGGTCCACCTCTCCAACACCCACGCCCGCGAGGACTTCCGCCACCGCTCCCTGATCTCGCCCATCGCCAAGGGGGTCATCACGGGCTTCGGAGCCGACAGCTACCTCCTTGGCCTCAGGGCCCTGGCCGCCCTGCTCTCCTAGCGTCAAGGCTCCATTCAAACTTCCTTTGGGTTCTGTTAAAGGCCGCAGGCGCGGGGGCCGGGGGGCGATAACCCCTCTGCGCCCCTGCTCACCCGAGGATGGCCCATGCGACGGCTTCTGGTCTGGCTTCCCATCCTCCTCACCGCCTGCTCGGCCAACCTCATGGCCCCCGAGACCCAACTCGGCGGGCCCCTGGGACGCTTCGGGCACTCCTTGACCGGCGAGCCCGCGAGCCCCGCCCCACCGGCCCCGATCGCCGAGGTGGCCGCCCTGCCCGTCAAGACGCCGAATCCGCGCCAGCTCGTCTCCACTCCCAGGCCGGCGGAGACCTCCCCCCCCGCCCCGATCCCGACGGTGGTCCCCTACACGCCGCCGCCGGAGCCGGTGAACGTCGTCCTGCTCACGCCCCCGCCGCCGACGCCCCGGCCCACGCCGACCCCCACTCCCACGCCCGCGCCGCGCGGCCTGAGGCCGATGATCCTCAACCAGCCCTACGTGACCTTCCTCCTCTACGACGACGCCGACGAGGACGGGGATCGGATCCGCGTGGAGCTGAACGACGTCGAGGTCGAGGGCTTTGGCAACCTCTTCCTGACCAACGCCGGGACCACCATGAACGTGGAGCTGCACTCCGGGGTGAACTACCTGCGCTTCAGGGCGCTGAGCCAGGGCGAGGGCGGCCCGTGCACCTTCGGCCTGAGGGTGAGCCCCTATGCCCTCGTGGAGGGGCCGGCCAGCCAGTTCAGCCAGTACCTGTTGACCGGTGAGAGCGAGACCCTCATGCTCATCGCCCCCTGAGCCCGGACGAGCCCCTTTGGCCATTTGGCCGAAGCCATCGCCCGGCCGCCAGGCTAGGATGGTCCGTACAGAGAGGTGCCCGCTGAGGAGGGCCGAATGAGTCAGACCGACGCGCGCTTCGGCCGCCGCGTTGCGTCTCTCCAGCGAATGCTGCCCGAACACGGCCTCGATGCACTGCTGATCACCCACCTACCCAACATCCGTTATCTGTCGGGCTTCACCGGCTCGGCCGCGCGCCTGCTGGTGTCGAAAACCGAGTGTTTCCTCATCGTCGACTTCCGCTACTACGTCCAGGCGGCCCTCGAAAGTCCGCACTGCACGCAGGTGCAGGCCCATGGGGCAGGCTTCGAGGAGGCGATGGTCGAGGCGGTCCTGCTCTCCGAGGCCCGCCAGGTGGGCTTCGAGAGCGGCTACATGTCCTTCTGGGACCACGGACGCCTGGAGGTCAGTCTGCCCAAGGGCATCCGGCTCATTCCCTCGGGCGGTCAGACCGAGGAGCTCCGGCGCCTCAAGGACGAGCAGGAGATCGAGGCCCTGAGGACCGCGGCACGGGTCACGAGCGAGGCGATCGCCGATCTGGTCCAGGATCTCCGGCCAGGCATGACCGAGGCGGAGCTCGCCGCCCAGCTCGAGTACCGCTTCCGGGCCCGCGCCCTGGAGCAGGCGGCCTTCGACACGCTGGTCGCCTCGGGGGACCGCTCCGCTAGGATCCACGCCCGGGCGTCGGGGCACGTGATCGCGCGGGGCGAGCCCATCCTGATCGACTGCGGGGCGTCCTTCGAGGGCTACAAGGCGGACATGAGCCGGACCGTGAGCCTCGGGGATCCCGACCGGCGCTTCAGCCGGGTGCACGGCGCGGTCTCCGAGGCCCTCGAGCGGGTGCTCGCCGCGATCCGTCCCGGGGCGTCCCTACGCCAGCTCGATGCGCTCGCCCGGGAGACCCTGCACGCGCATGGGCTCGCCGAAACTTTCG
>DATNQJ010000012.1:0-4036 GCA_036704085.1 Stenomitos sp. | reverse complement strand
GGTCATCGCCAGCATGAGGCGCTTTCCGATGAGCAAGAGGGGGAGGACCTTGTGCTGACGGACGAAGCTCAGATTGAGCATCGCAAGGACGTTGGGATCGACCGCAAAACTCGTCAGGGAGGCGTTGTTGGCGAGCGTCTGCTGGACCCGGAGCACATCGGTCAGCTCGCGCTCGGTGAGGTAGCCCAGGTTGATGAGGACATTGCCGAGACGCTCGCCCGTCTCGGCTTGCCGGGCCATGGCCTCGGCGAGCTGGCGACTCGAGATGAGGTTCATCTCGACGAACCATTCCCCCACGCGTTGCTTGCGCAAGGACGGTGCCTCTTGTGCCCCGGCCATCGGCTCGTAGCCTTGTTCCATCTTTGGTCCCCTTGTTCGATCGATCGGCTCCCTTCTTCTACCCCACCGACCGGCTATCTTCCCAGGGACGAACGATAGGCATCCCTTATGACCAACCGGGGCCGCCCCTAAACATGGCCGGCGGCCCGATGGGCCGCCGGCACGGATCCTAGTCGGGCTTGGCGAACAGCGCCAGCGCTCCCAGCAGGGCCAGGCCCGAGACGCTCAACGGAGCCAGGGGAGGCGCCCCATGCTCGTCCTCCTCGCCGCCTTCACCGCGTTCGCCGCGTTCACCGCGTTCGCCCCGCTCCTCTTCCTCGCCTGCGGCCATGCGCTCGCTCGCCGTGGCGGCCTCGTCGGCCATCGCGGGCTCGACGCTCCCGGAGGCGCGCTCTGCCGTGGCGGCTTCGCCCTCTTCATCCTCTTCCTCGGCCATGGCCACCGTCTGCGAGTGCAGCCAGGCCTGAGCGGGCTGATTCCAGCGGAAGCCCTCGCGCTCGTCCTCATCACCCTCCAGGTGCTGCACCATCCCGAAGAGTCCCGTCAGGGCGAGGATGGCGAAGCCCCCCACCAGCACCTTCTTGGCCCCGCCCTTGGCCCAGATGGCCGCCACGGCGAGCAAGGCGCCCACGCCAGTGGCCACCACGCCGATGAGCTGCTTGCCGTCGGTGTGGTGCATCATGAGCAGCTCCACCACCGTGAGGGCGAACCCGCCGGCGACCATCCCCAGGACCAGCGCCGGGAAGTGGTCGCGAATACGTTGTTGGAGCTCGTTGTGCTGAGACATGATCCTGTCCTTTCGACTATGGGGATGGTCTCCCCTTGACCCGAGGCGAGTATGCGTCCCGGACGTGAAAAAAACGGGAAATGACCGGAGAAGAACCTCTGGTCCCGGAGGGTCCGCGACCTCCTCGCGCTGGCCTCGAGCTAGCCCGTCCAACGGAAAGACCGCCCGGCCAAGCCGGGCGGTCTTTCCGTTAGGTCTTCTTGGCCCGCTCGTACTGCGGTGGCCACGCCACGTCCTCGCGCAGGCTCTTGGCCGCATGCAGGGGCCAGTAGGGATCGCTCAGCATGGCCCGTGCCAGGAGCACGGCATCCGCCTGGCCCGTGACCAGGATGTGCTCGGCTTGCTCCGGCGTGAGGATCATCCCGACCGCGCCGGTGGGAATCCGCGCCTCGTGGCGAATGGCCTCGGCAAACGGCACCTGGTAGCCGGGACCCACCTTGATCCGGGCCTCCGGCACCGCGCCTCCGGACGAGCTGTCGATGAGATCGATGCCGAGGCCCTTGAGGTAGCTCGACAGCGTGATCGATTGCGGCAGGTCCCAGCCGCCCTCGGCCCAGTCCGAGGCCGAGATGCGAACGAACACGGGGCGATCGTCGGGCCAGACCTCCCGGACGGCCTCGGCGACCAGGAGGGGCAGACGCATCCGGTTCTCGAGGGATCCCCCGAACTCGTCCTCCCGATGGTTGGTGAGCGGTGAGAGGAACTCGTGCAGCAGGTAGCCGTGGGCCATGTGGATCTCGGCCACCTCGAAGCCGGCCTCGAGGCTCCGGCGCGCGGCCGCCCGGAAGTCCTCGACCACCTGGTCGATCTCCTGCCGGGTCATGGCGTGCGGCACGGGATCGCCCGGCTCGAAGGGCAACGCCGAGGGAGCCACCGGCTGCCAGCCCCCCTTGTCGGGGCCCAGGGCGTTGCCGCCTCTCCAGGGGGCATCGGTCGAGGCCTTGCGGCCCGCATGGGCGATCTGGATGCCGGGCACGGCGCCCTGGGACTTGATGAAGCGGGTGATGGGGCGGTAGGCCTCGGCGTGGCGATCGCTCCAGATCCCCGCGTCGAAGGGGGTGATGCGCCCCTCCGGGTTGACGGCGGTGGCCTCCATGAGGACGAGCGCCGCTCCCCCCACGGCCCGGCTGCCCAGGTGCACCATGTGCCAGTCGGTGGGCATGCCGTCCTCCGACGAGTACTGGCACATCGGAGAGACGAAGATCCGGTTCTTGAAGGTGAGGCCCCGGAGGGTCAAGGGGGAAAAGAGCAGGCTCATGCGGCGTTACCTCGTAACCCATCGTTATCAGGTGGCGCCTTCGAGCATACCGCGATCCGGCGAGGCGTGCAGCAGGGGACAAGGTGGCTTGGTAGGCAGCCGATCGCTGGGGTACAAGCTAGCAAAGCGTTCTCCCGGCGCGCCTTGCCGCCGGGGCCGAATTCGGACACGCTTGCCACGCGGGCCTTGATGCCTGATCCTAAATGGTGTATCTCTCTCGGAGGAGACGCTGCGGTCTCCGCGAGATGATGGGGTCTCTATGAACGAACTGCCTGGCCACCTGGCTGCCTTTTCCGTCCAGCAGCATTACGACCGCTACACGCCGATCAACCAGGCGGTGTGGCGCTACGTCATGCGCCAGAATCATCATTTCCTCGGTCAGCATGCCCACGAGGCCTACGTCGAAGGGCTGCGCTCGTCAGGCATCGGCGTGGAGTCCATTCCCCGCACCGAGGTGATGCACGCGTCGCTGGGCCGGTTCGGCTGGGGCGCGGTGAACGTGGACGGCTTCATCCCGCCGGCGGCGTTCATGGAGTTCCAGGCGCACGGGATCCTGCCCATCGCGGCCGACATGCGGACCCTGGATCACATCTCGTACACACCCGCGCCGGACATCATCCACGAGGCGGCGGGGCATGCCCCCATTCTCTTCGATGCGGGCTTCTCCGCCTTCGTGAAGCGCCTGGCCGCCATCGGCGCCAAGGCCATGGGCACCGAGGCGGATCAGGAGCTCTACGAGGCGATCCGGCGGCTGTCGATCGTCAAGGAGGACCCCGCGGCGACGCCCGCGGAGGTCGCGGAGGCGGAGGCGGACTTCCTGCGCAAGCAGGCGGCCATCACCGAGACCTCGGCGGCGGGCCTGGTGTCGCGCTTCTACTGGTGGACCGTCGAGTACGGGCTCATCGGGTCGCTCGCGGCGCCCAAGATCTACGGGGCGGGGTTGCTGTCGTCGGTGGGCGAGAGCAAGCGCGCGTTGACCGACCAGGTCAAGAAGATCCCCTTCAGCCTGGAAGGGGTCCTGAACACGTCGTACGACATCACCACGTACCAGCCGCAGCTCTTCGTCTGCGAGTCGTTCGATCAGTTGCTCGAGGCGGCCGAGGAGTTGGAGACGTACCTTTCGAAGCGGCCCGAGGGCGTGGCGGAGGCGACGGGGCAGCCGGCGGTGACGCCGCGGCCGGCGGGTCCGGCCAAGGAGCCGACGACGCCCGTGGTGAGCGAGGCGCACCAGCGGGACCTGCAGGAGCTGTACCGGCGGGTGCGCGCGCTGCGCGAGGACGCCACGAGCGAGCCCCTGGAAGGGGGCCTGCGGGAGGTCTGGCGGCAGCTGGATGCCCAGTATCCGGCGGACTGGCTCTTGCGGCTCGAGATGCTGGAGCTCGCGAGCGAGCGGAAGGTGCTCGTGAGCGAGCAGGGACGGCTGTGGGAGCAGCTCAAGGCGCTCGAGACGGATGCCGAGAAGACGGAGCTCATTGAGGAGGGGTTGGCGCTCATTTAGCGCCGACTCGATCTACCCCCCTTCCCCCCCTGCTAGGGGGGGCTTTTTTCTGAGGACGTCCCCCCTAGCAGGGGGATGATTTGTTGAGAGCGACACCAGAACTGGAGATGGGCACTACGAGACCAATGCCCCCCTAGCAGGGGGGGATGGGGGG
>DATNQJ010000011.1:0-5819 GCA_036704085.1 Stenomitos sp. | reverse complement strand
GGCCCGGCGAAGTTGGGACCGGTGTGGCACGAGGTGCAGCCGACCTTCTGGACGAGGTCCATGCCGCGCAGGGCAGCGGGCGTGAGCGCCTTCTGGTCCCCCTTGACGTAGCGATCGAAGGGGCTGTTGGCCGTGACGAGCGTGCGCTCGTAGGCGGCGATCGCCTTGGCCACGTTGTCGATGGTCAGGGGATCGGAGCCGCCGAAGACGGTCTTGAACTGGCGGGTGTAGCCGGGGATCTGCTTGAGGCGTTTGACGACCGCGTCGTGGTTGGGGTTGCCCATCTCGACGGGGTTCACCATGGGGCCCTTGGCCTGCTCTTCGAGGTTCTTGGCGCGGCCGTCCCAGAACTGGGCCGACATGAAGGCGGCGTTCCAGACGGTGGGGGCGGAGCGATCGCCGGTCTTGCCGTTGACGCCGAGAGAGGTCGAGCGGTTGTCCTCGCCGCCCTTCATGACGTTGTGGCAGGAGTTGCAGGACACGGTCCCGGTGCTCGAGAGCCGGGCGTCGAAGTAGAGCTGCTTGCCGAGCTCCACCTTGGCGGCGCTCATGGGGTTGTCGCGGGGGACGGGGGGCTTGTCGGGCAGGATGTAGGCCGCCCAGTTGGAACTGGGCGAGAACTGGGCCTGGCTGCTTCCGGCCGAGAGGCCGAGCGCGAGGCCGGCGGCGCCCGCGAGCACCAGGGTCGCGGCCATCCAGCCCTTGTGAAGGCTATTGCGTAGCATGAGTAACGATCCTCGATATCGACAGGGAGGAAGCACTCCGTTATAGCGCCGCGTTTGGCAGCAGTCAACCAGGTGAAATCAAGGCGGGGCGGCGTTGTGGGGGCTAAAGAAAAAGCCGCCCCGTCCAAGGACGGGGCGGCCAGCTTACGAGCCTACTCGCAGATTTCCGGAGCGAGGCGCCAGTGCTCGGGCGAGCGCCAAAGGCGCGACACCAGGAGCTCGCGCTCGAACAGGAACTCCTTGGGCAGCTTGTCCAACAGACCGAAGAAGAACTCCTCGTGCGAGAGCGTCTCGCGCTTCCAGGCTTCCCGATCGATGGACATCACGGAGTCGAACTTCTCGAACGAGAAGTCCGAGCCCTGCCAGTCGAGATCCTCGTAGCGGGGCATCCAGCCGAGCGGGCTCTCGATGGCGTAGGCGCCACCGTGCACGCGGCCGATGATCCACTTCAGGACGCGCATGTTGTCCCCGAAGCCGGGCCACAGGAACTTGCCGTTCTGATCCTTGCGGAACCAGTTGACGTGGAAGATGCGCGGGGGATTCTGGAGCTCACGACCGAACTTCAGCCAGTGGTTGAAGTAATCGGCCATGTGGTAGCCGCAGAAGGGCAGCATCGCCATCGGGTCGCGGCGCACCGCGCCGATGGTGCCCGTGGCCGCCGCGGTCGTCTCCGAGCCCATGGTGGCCCCCAGGTACACGCCGTGCGCCCAGTTGAACGCCTGGAAGACCAGAGGAACGGTCGTGGTCCGGCGGCCGCCGAAGATGAACGCGCTGATGGGCACGCCCTGCGGATTCTCCCAGTCCGGATCGATGATCGGATTCTGGAAGGCCGGAGCGGTGAAGCGCGAGTTGGCGTGCGCCGCCGGGCGGCCGCTATCGGGCGTCCACTCCTGACCCTGCCAGTCGATGAGCTTGGCGGGGGCCTCGTCGGTCATCCCCTCCCACCACACGTCGCCGTCGGGCGTGAGCGCCACGTTGGTGAAGATGGTGTTCTTCTCGATGGTCTTCATCGCATTGGGGTTGGACTTGTACGAGGTGCCGGGCGCCACGCCGAAGTACCCGTTCTCGGGGTTGATGGCGTAGACGCGGCCGTCGGGACCGGGCTTGATCCAGGCGATGTCGTCGCCCACCGTGGTGATCGTCCAGTCGGACATCGTCTCGGGCGGGATGAGCATCGAGAAGTTGGTCTTGCCGCAGGCGCTCGGGAAGGCCGCTGCCACGTAGGTCTTCTGGCCCTGGGGATCCTTGGCGCCCAGGATGAGCATGTGCTCGGCCATCCAGCCTTCGTCACGTCCCATCACCGAGGCGATGCGCAGGGCGAGGCACTTCTTGCCCAGGAGCGCATTGCCGCCGTAACCGCTGCCGTAGGACCAGATCGCGCGCTCCTCGGGGAAGTGCACGATGTACTTCTGCTCCTTGTTGCAGGGCCAGGTCGAATCCTGCTGGCCAGGCGCCAGGGGGGCGCCGACCGAATGGAGGGCCTCCACGAAGTCGCCGTTACCGAGCGCATCGAGAACGGGCTGGCCAATGCGGGCCATGATCTTCATGCTGACGGCCACGTAGGGCGAGTCGGTGATCTCGACGCCGATCTGGGCCAGGGGGGAGCCGAGCGGCCCCATGCTGAAGGGGATGACGTACATGGTGCGGCCGCGCATGCAGCCGGTGAAGAGCTCCGCCAGCTTCTTCTTCATCTCGCGCGGATCTTCCCAGTTGTTGGTGGGACCCGCATCCTCCTTGCGGCGGCTGCAGATGAAGGTGCGGTCTTCGACACGCGCGACGTCGCCCTTGTCCGAGCGAGCCAGGAAGCTGCCAGGGCGCTTCTCCGGGTTCAGCCGAATGAAGGTTCCCTTGTCGACCAGCTCGTTGCAGAGACGGTCGTATTCTGCTTGAGAGCCGTCGCACCAGTAGACCGAATCCGGCTGGCACATGGCCTCGATATCGCGAACCCAATCGAGGAGTTTTTGGTTCGTTGTTTTCGGTGGGCTGACAATCATCTTTGAGTTCTCCTTCCCAACTCGACTCTTGCGGGTCCCGTTCGGCTCAACATCCGTTAGGGCCCCGTAGATGTACAGGCTTTAGATTGCCACTCGCGCCTTTGCGACTGCAACAACCGACAAAGCCCGCATGAACAGGTGAATCAAGCCTTTTGCGTCCTACCGAAAGACGACAGGAGCCAGGCATGCGTTCATGGATCGTACCGCATGAGCTGAAGTTCTGGGAGGAACCGGTGGAAGCCCCGCCCGATCGCATCGCCCCCCCGGGACCCTCGATTCCTTGCTATGACCGAGAATCGCGCCTTCTTTAAAGAATTGCGTCATTCGGCTCCGTGACGGCCCGAGGTCATGGCCGGGATAGCTGCCCGGCGGCTGCGAGCTGGGGCATGACCTGCTACCATAGGCGGCACGAAATCGGCACGGATAGCTCGCTGGCCTGAAAACGCCCATACGCCGTCCACCCCGCGCCTCGTCATCGCCAGGCCCAGCCATGGGGAGGTCCAAGATGCGAAGTGGGATGTCGCTACTCGGAGGCCTGGGGCTCGGGGCGGGCCTGATGTACCTGTTGGACCCCGACCGTGGGAAGCGGCGGCGCTCCTTGCTCCGCGACCAGGGCATCCACGCCCTGTATGCCGCCGAGGACTTGCTCGACACCGGCTCCCGCGACCTCGGTCACCGCGCGACGGGGCTGGTCGCCGAGCTCAAGGGGCGCCTGACCCAAGAGGAGCCGGGAGACGAGGTGCTCCTCGCGCGCATCCGCTCCAAGCTGGGGCGCTACGCCACCCATCCCAAGGCCATCGTGGTCCGGGTCAACGACGGCGTGGTGACGCTCAGCGGTCCCATCCTCGCCCGCGAGGCCCCCCTTCTGATCAAGGCCATCGGGGCCATGCCCGGCGTCGAGCACGTCGAGAACCGGCTCGAGGTGCAAGCGCGAGCGGAGGAGTTGGCCGGCAAGCTGCCCCCCCG
This sequence comes from Stenomitos sp., assembly GCA_036704085.1. Classification (GTDB taxonomy): domain Bacteria; phylum Cyanobacteriota; class Sericytochromatia; order S15B-MN24; family UBA4093; genus DATNQJ01. The sequence goes on along the minus strand of DATNQJ010000011.1, from coordinate 2,134 downwards.
CACGGGCCAGGCGTCCGCCTTCATGCAACAGAACTGGGCACCCGGGCCCCGGCTGCTCGCCACCACCGCCGGCGCCATGCTCGCCGTCTACGGCTTGAGCCGACGCCGGGCGCTCGGAGCGCTCTGGGGACTGGCCGGCCTGAGCCTGGTCGCCCGAGCCGTGAGCAACCGACAGCTCCAGGACCTGGTCGGGGTGAGCCCCCGCAAGGGCATCTTCATCCAGAAGACCCTCACCATCGACGCCCCGCTCGAGCGCGTCTTCGACTTCTGGGCCCAGTTCGCGGAGAATTTCCCGCGCTTCATGTCGCACGTGCGGCAGATCCAGGACCAGGGATCCGGCCGGAGCGTCTGGAAGGTCGCGGGCCCGGCGGGCATGGCCGTCGAGTGGGAGGCCGAGATCACCAAGCATGTGCCCAACCGCGTGCTCGCCTGGCGCAGCCTGCCGGGCTCCATGCTCGAGACCGCAGGCAGCGTCCACTTCGAGGCCGTCGAGGGCGGCACGCGGATCCACGTCCAGCTGTCCTACCTGCCGCCGCTCGGTCAGATCGGCCACAGCGTGGCGACTCTCTTCGGCGCCGACCCCAAGCACGAGATGGACGAGGACCTGGCGCGGATGAAACGGCTCATCGAGGCCCAAGGGCGGCCGCTGTCGGGAGAGCGGCCCCAGTAGGGGGAGGGAGGGGAGAATGCGGGTATTGATTGTCTTCTACAGCAAGACGGGGAACGTGGCGAAGCTGGCCGAGGCGATCGCCGAGGGTGCGCGCCAGGTGGAGGGCACCGAGGTCGTGCTGCGCCGGGTCGACGACCTGGCTCCCGAAGAGGTCATCAACCGCCAGGAAGGCTGGAAGAAGTGGCACGACGAGCTGAAGAGCAAGTACCGGGAGCCCACCCTTGACGAGCTGGTCGAGGCGGACGCCATCATCTTCGGGACCCCGACCCGCTACGGCAACGTGTCGGCCGAGCTCAAGCAGTTCATCGACATGACGGGCTCGCTCTGGGCCCAGGGCAAGCTCGTCAACAAGGTCGGCTCCGTGTTCACCAGCGCCTCGACGGTGCACGGGGGCCAGGAGCTGACCACCTTCACGATGCTCGCGCCCCTGATCCACCTCGGGATGGTGCTCGTGGCGCCGGGCTACGCGGACCCTGTCATGTTCGCGGGCGGAGCCCCCTACGGCGCCACCTCGACGAGCGGTCCCAACGCGGACCAGAACCCGAGCGAGGCCGACCTGGCCGCCGCCCGCTTCCAGGGCCGCCGGGTGGCCGAACTCGCGACCGCCTTGAAGCGGGGCCTGGCCGAGCCACGGATCACGATGGTGCCCGAAGGCGAAAAGGTGACCTACGCCACGGGCAACGACTAGTCGCAGAGAGGGCCGGCGAGGACGCCGGCCCTACCTGGTTAGTTGAGGAACGACGGAAGCATGCCGGGCCACAGGAGGCCGACCAGCGTCACGGCCCCCAGCACGGCGAACAGGCCCGCGGTGACAAACCGGATGGGCTTCATGGGGAGACGCTCGCCGAGCTGATCTCCGACCAGCACCGCCAGGCCGTCGGCGATGAGCATGCCGAGCGTGGTGCCCATGATCACGTGCAGCGTGTCGGCGTACTTGGCCCCGAGCGCCACGGTCGCAAGCTGCGTCTTGTCGCCCATCTCCGCCAGGAAGAACAGCACGATGGTCGAGAGCAGGGGGCCCCAGCGGTGCTCGGCCGACTCGTCGTCGAGCTCATCCGGCTTGAGGGTCCACAGCGCAAAGGCGAAGAAGCTGACCACCAGGACCCAGCCCATCACCCGGGGCGTCAGGAAATGGGACAGGAGCGCGCCGGAGCCCGCGGCGAGCGCGTGGTTCAGGACGGTCGCGATGAGGATGCCCGCCATCACGGTCCAGGGCTTGCGAAACTTGGAGGCCAGCGCAAAGGCCAGGAGCTGGGTCTTGTCCCCCATCTCCCCCAGCGTCACCACCGTCACCGAACTGAAAAAGGCATCCATGGCCATGCGTCACTCCCTTTCAAACAGGCAATAAAAAAGACCCCTGGCGAGGCCGCACGCGCATGCGTGCGGCCTCGCCAAAGGTCTTGCGAACGAGCAAACTCGCCGTCTAGGCCAAGGAGTTCATCCTAGCATGTTGACCTAGAGCAC
>DATNQJ010000010.1:0-6286 GCA_036704085.1 Stenomitos sp. | reverse complement strand
AAGCGGCAGCCTCGAGAAACACACCATCCCCAAGGCTTGGATCCATCACGCGCTCGGCAGCGTCACGAATGGCCCAGTTTGAAAGCCACGAGGCGATGTGGTTCGGGGTGAAGTACGCTCCCCGGACCTTTCTTTCGACCGTTTCTACTGCCATTTGGAGACTCCTGTTCGCTACCATCTTAGCGGAGTCAGGGCCGACCGGTCGAGAGGCATATGCAACTCGCACTCCAGCTCGATCCTGACGATCCGGTCAGATCTTGCTCCCGGCTCGCAATTCGAACACATGTTCGACACACTAGCCGAAGCATCGCTCCTCTGTCAAGTTGCAGCTACTGTTTGCAGACGTGCTGGAAGGAACTGCATGCGGTACCATTGAGACCGAAAGCTATCAGCCGTTTCGGTTGTGGGGGGAAAGCTCTGAGCAGCTATCCCGCCGCTCCGACTCCGCGCAAGCGGATAGATAAGACGGCCAGCAGGGCTTCTAACTGCTGGCCGTCTTTCTTTTTTTGGATTCATCATCCCAGTAGAAAGGACTCGATCATGGCAGCGAAGGACAGCAATGGGAACGTGCTCAATGACGGCGATTCCGTTCATCTCATCAAGGATTTGAAGGTGAAGGGGACTTCTGTCACGCTCAAGCGCGGCACCCTCATCAAGAACATCCGGTTGACGTCCAACGACGAAGAGATCGAGTGCAACGCCGACAAGGTCAAGGGCCTGGTCCTCAAGACCTGCTTCCTGAAAAAAGCTTAGTTCGCGATGAATGCGTCTCCGGCCAAACCGTCTTTGGGGCCCGCGGGCTTGAATCCCGCCGCTCTGACTCCGCGCAAGCGGTTAGATGGGACGGCCAGCCGGGCTTCTGACGGAAGGCCGGCTATCGTGTTTGCTTGAAGGGTCGGTGCGCATTGAAATGCGCGTGATTCCGCTCATGTCCGTGGCATACGATCGAACAGCAGCGCTCCTGGTACTCGGGGGCGCTGTCTTCTTGGCGGCCGGCTGCAAGGTGCTCGGGGTCGAGGTCGATGCCCGCATGGCGGAAGTGGCCCGGCGTCACGGAGTGCCGGTCGAGGTGGCGACGTTCGAGGCCTGGGATCCCGCTGGCCGGCTCTTCGACGCAGTCATCGCCGCGCTAGTAACCGAAGCTCACCCAGATGTCGTTCGCCGTCCAGCCCCCTTCATTTTTCGGGTTCAGGACGTCGATGTCGATTCGCTTGCCGTCGGAGGTCCAAGTGCGCTTGATCTGCTGACCGTTCGAGGGCGTCCAAGGGCCACCACTGTTGCTGTAGACCAACCACAAGGATGGCGTATTCTTGATGACCACGTAACCATACTCCCGTCGGTCGATGTTTCGCCACAAGAGCATCAGATTGCGGGTCTGATTGTCCGGCAGGGTGTAGTAATACCACTGGTCATCCCAGCGCCGCGTGCCATCACAGGTATCCCCCACCGAGCTCGCCTTCGCATCCCAGTCGCTACGGTTGTCGGAGTTGATGAAGAATACCTTGAATACGACCCGCTCGGTCGAGAGGGTGTAACAGCGGCTCGTCGTAGGGATGCCCTGTGGGATAGTCGCCTGGACGTGCCGGGTCGACGACGGCGTGCCGGCGGCATACGGAAGGTCATCAGGGGCTGTTGCCGCGGATTGGGCCGTCGGCTCGCGATGCTGGGTGCTCAGGGTGGAAGGGCTGGAGGAGCAGCTCGCCACAGCGAGGCACAAGGCAGGCAAGTAGGCGAAGCCAAGGTATTTCTTTTCCACCGAAGACCCTCCTTTTCGCAACCTCTTGGTACGGCGACCCTCCGGAAGGGCGCCGCTGCCACGGGCGACAATAGCGCGCTGGGAAAGTTTCACCTACGACATGACGCACCACATTCCCAAGGGAGGTTATTTGATCGCTCGCTGCCGGTGCACCAAGCTGCCTGGACTCGCATGGCCAAGTTGCGCTACTCGCGCAACTTGGCCATGCGATCCGAAGGATCAAGTTCCAGCCCCCGGGCCACACCCCGAACCCCGCACGGGGCCTCGATAATCAAGCCACCATGAAGTGCCTAGGGTTGGTTCTATGGGCGTTCCGAGACAAGGTCACTGATACTGGATGTAACTGGGGGCCGGAACGAGATTGAGGACCTCCGCGGTCGGCAGCAGGCCCTTCGAAGGGGGCCGAAGGTCGTTCTTGTAGAAGAGCTTGAACCCGGTGAACTGAACCGGATCGGGATAAATGACGGTCTTGTACGTCGCGACCTTCTTCTTGGGGGTGCCCCAACCATCCATGTCCATCACGATTTGAACTTCCGGAAGCGGAGTGATGTTCCGGCAGTTCGTGACCATGTGGTGCGTGAAGCGGTAGACGACCAGGATCTTGGGGGGCAGCTTTTTCGCCCGCACGATCTGCGCCAGGTAATTCGCGGCCCAATTGATGTCGGCGGCATCCAAGGTGCCGATCCTGCTGCCTGGCCGCCGGCCGTCCTTCATGGAAAACTCCGGATCGATGCTCAGCTCCACGTTGGGCAGCTGCAGGTACTGTTCATATCGAGGGAGTTCCTTTTGCAGGGTGCTATGACCGACCTGGAAGTCCAAGAAGAGCAAGCCGTGGACCTGTGAAGCCATCGCGAGAGCCTTGTCGACCTGATTCATAGGCATGCGGGCTCGGTACATGTGGTCGGACCCCGGAACGGCTTGTGCGCTCACGGCGATGTAATCGATGGCTGGAATCACGGGAGTCGTGGGATCCGCCACTTCCCACTGTTTGGAAGTGGCAAGCAAGCGTCGCACCACCTCCTGGGGCGCGTGCTGGCCGAGAATCCCCATGCTCTTGGAGTAGAAATTCCCGTAGTAGGCCACGATGCGGTGAAAGGGAAGGAGGGCGCCGGCGTTGGGATATACCGTCTTCACGGGCCACAGGCGGTGAACCGGGCGCGAAGCCGACGACGAACCGGATGCCGGATCGGCGACGTGTGCGAGCGCACGCATCTTTGCGTCATAGGCGGCCTTGTCGAGCCCCAGTTGCGGCGTGGCGGCCGCTGCGCTGGTCAAGCCATGTGCATGCGGCACCGTCGGACCGGATGCTGGTACACCGCAGCGGCCAGGCATAAGGGCAAAGGCGAGCGCCAGCACGCCAATTCTCCAGGGCATCGTGAAACTCCGTATGGATGGCTAAGCGCCCATGATTCGAGCGGCATGTCCGAAAGGGTAAGGTGGACGCCTCACCCAGGGTCGTCACGTCCACGCTTTACACCATTTTCAGTCTAAGAGATCGAGTGCAACGCCGACAAGGTCAAGGGCCTGGTGCTGAAGTCCTGCTTCCTGAAAAAGGCTTAGTTAGCGCTAGATTCGTCACCTTTGGAGGCGAGTCCAAGCCCTGGGGCCCGACCTACCCTTCAGGTGACCCCAGGGTGAGGGTTCGCGTGGCGATCGCTTCGATGAACCGTTGATCGTGGCTCACGAGCACGATCGTACCTGGATACGTTACGAGCGTCGCTTCAATGGCCTCACGGGTGTCGAGATCGAGGTGGTTGGTGGGCTCGTCGAGGAGGAGCAGGTTGGCGCCGCTGAGCAAGAGCCTGGCGAGTGCCACCTTGGCGCGCTCCCCAGCGCTCATGGTGCCCACCGGCTGAAACGCCCGGTCTCCACGCAACCTCAGGCACGCGAGCAGAAGCCTGGCCCTGCTCTGATCGGAGCGCACGGTGAGCAGGTTGTCGAGCGCCGAAAGCGCCGGATCGAGTTGCTCCGCCTCCTGACCGAACCAGCCTGGCTGAACGCCGTGGCCCCAGACGACCTCCCCGAGATCCGGGGAGACGAGGCCGAGCAGGATACGGAGCAGAGTCGTCTTGCCCGCTCCGTTCGGCCCGAGGACAGCCAGCCGCTCGCCGCGCCCGAGGTCGAAGCTGAGCCCCTCGAAAAGACCGTGCTCTCCGTAGGCTTTGGAGAGCCCCCTGACCGCCAGTGGCAGGTCGCCCGATCGACGCATGAACCCCCAATCCAGGACGGGAATGGCGTCGTCGAGGACCGGCTTCGGAGCCTCGGGTTCTCGATCGGCCCGTGCCTGGATAATCTTGGCCGTCTTCTCGACCTTGGCGGCCTTGGCCTTGTAAAAGGACTTGTCGCCAAGACCTGGACCTTTCGGGGCCTTCGCGACGTCCTGTGCGAGAGCCGTGCGCTTCGCCGCAGCCCGCGTGGCCGCCTCGTGGCGCCGCTGCTGGCCTTCGAAGGCCGCCCATGCCTGGCGATCGGCAAGGGCCTTGGCCTCACGGAAGAAGGCGTAGTCTCCCTCGTGAACGGTGAGGGTACCGCGACGCAGCTCGAAGATCCGCGAGGCGGAGGCCTCGAGGAACGCTCGGTCATGGGAGACGAGCACGATGGCGGCGTCCTGTTGGGGTAGCCAGGCCTCGAGCCAGTTGCGCCCTTCCATGTCGAGATGGTTGGTCGGCTCATCGAGCAAGAGCAGGTCCGCCGGGGCGACGAGCAGCGCCGCGAGCATGGCGCGCGAACGCTGGCCCGCAGAGAGCGTCCCCCAGGTCGCGTCGTGGATCGAGGCTGGTAGCCCCAGGCCCTCGAGCACCATCGCGGCGCGCCATTCGGCGCCATCGGGCTCGGCGGCCGTGACATGGGCCAACAGGGAGCGATCGGAAGGCGCTTCGGAAACCTGGTCCATCGTCGCCACCAGCAGCCCGCGCCGTCGCACGATGGCCCCCCCTGTGGGTTCGAGCGCACCGGTCATGAGCTTGAGCAGCGTCGTCTTGCCGACCCCGTTAGGGCCGACGAGCGCGACTCGATCGCCAGGCGAAATGTTGAAGGTGAGGTCCGAGAAGAGATCGTCCGGCATGGCCGGATGCCGGAACGCCGTCCGGCTCGCGGAAAGAAGTGACATACGGGTCCTCGCAATGCACGTCGGCTGCGACCGTCTTGCGGCGCGCCTGCGTTCTGGGGATATGGCCGTATGTCAACTACTTCATCGCGGTCGGGACCTCCTCGGGATGGACCGTTCGAATCCTGCCACACCGGCAGTCTTGCCGTCAAGCAGCTGTTTCGATCGCTCTCCGGGTTCGAAAGTGGGGGAAGAGCTTGAAAAAAGCTCCCAGGGCGACGTGTACCTCCCCATCTTCAATTATACGCCCAACAGGGGGGCTTGCTTCAAGCCCCGGATCGTGCCGCACAATCATTAGCCGCTAGTGAGACATCCTGTGGGGCAGGACGATCGAAATGCACGCTGAGTCAGGGCGCAGCAGGGCCACGGCAGACCATGGGCGGGTAACCGCCGGGGGAGGCCCTACGTGGCACAGTGGCGCCTTTTCGCGAGAGGGAGGAGCGCACATGGGCCGCTACGTGTTGGAATTCCCGGAGATCGACCAGACGCGGGTCGCGGACGTCGGCGGCAAGGGCGCGCACCTGGGGGAGCTGTCGCGGATCGAGGGCATCCGCGTGCCGGCGGGCTTTTGCGTGACGACCGACGCCTTCCAGCGGATCATGGCCGAAGTGCCGTCGCTCGACGATCGGCTCGATAGCCTCTCTCGTCTGAAGCTGGACGACCGGGACGCGATCCGCACGCTCAGCGCGGAGATCCGTCGAACCCTCGAAGCGATCGCCATCCCCGACGATCTGGCGGCAGCGATCACTCGCCCCTTGGCCCGACTCGGCGAGCACGCCGCCTACGCCGTCCGATCGAGCGCGACGGCGGAGGACTTGCCGGGGGCCTCCTTCGCGGGCCAGCATGACACCTACCTGAACGTTGTGGGGCCGGCGGCGATCCTCCAGCACGTCAGCCGCTGCTGGGCCTCGCTCTTCACCGAGCGGGCCGTGACCTACCGCCTGCAGAACGGCTTCGACCACCGGAGGGTCCACATGGCCGTGGTCGTCCAGCAGATGGTCTTCTCGCAGGCGGCCGGCACCCTGTTCACGGCCGATCCCGTCACCTCGCACCGGAAGGTCACCTCCATCGAGGCCAGCTTCGGCTTGGGAGAGGCCCTGGTCGCCGGGCTGGTGACCCCTGATACCTACAAGGTTCGCGACGGCAGGCTGATCGACAAAAACGTCTCGACCAAGAAGCTGGCCATCCAGCCCTCGCAGGCCGGCGGCACGGACGAGCAGGAGATCGAGCCCGGGTTACAACGCGCACAGGTGCTGACGGAGGAGCAGATCCTGCGCCTGGAAGCGATTGGCAGGCAAATCGAGGCACACTTCGGCTGTCCGCAGGACCTCGAATGGTGTCTGGTGGACGGGACCTTCCAAGTGGTCCAGAGCCGCCCCATCACCACGCTATACCCCATCCCGGTGGCCGCCGACGACCGGTAT
>DATNQJ010000009.1:0-9109 GCA_036704085.1 Stenomitos sp. | reverse complement strand
GGCGGGAGACACCGGGACCATTCCGCTCACCCCGCTGGCCGCCCCCTACAACCTCGACGACTGGGCCTTCCTCAACGACCCACAGGGCGTCGCCATCGACACGGCCGGCAACTGCTTCATCACCAGCCAGACCAACAACGTCATCTATCGGGTCGACACCGTTCGGCACATGGTGGCCTTCACCACCATGGCGAGCCCCAAATCGGTCGCCCGAGACTCGGCCGGCAACCTGTACGTCTGCGACAAGTCACGGGCGGCCATCCGACGCATCACCCTGGCCGGAGATCAGCGCACCTATGCCTATGGCCTCGCCTCGCTGACGGGCGTGGCGGCCGATGACTCGAGCAACCTCTACGTCGGCCTCTCCGGCTCGGGCGCCGTGCTCAAGCTGAGCAGCGACGGCGTCACGACGTCTCCGCTCCTGTCGGGGATCGCCCCGCCCTACGGCCTGACGTATCGAAACGGCAAGATCTTGATCGCCCACACGGACACCAACAGCGTCACCGAAGTGACCCTCTCCACCGGGGCAGCCCGTTCGGCGGTCACGGCGGGCCTGAAATATCCTGCCGGGGCCGAGGTCAGTGACGATGGGTCGACCTACTACGTCGGTCGCCTCAATCTCTGGGACTCGTACTGGGATGCTCCGGACGCCAGCGACCCGTGGACCAACAGCGGGGTCGATTTCATCACCAACGGGACCCGCACCCAGTACCGGACGGCCATCCACGGCACGCGGGCGTACGAGCACGGCCAGACCCTGTGGCGCATGGATGCCAACAACTTCCTGCTGGCCGATCGCGACCGCCGGACCCTGCACCTCTTCACGGCCATCGGTGGCCAGACCTATTCGCAATCGCTCAAGAACGTGACGCCGCCCTTCGGTGGCAGTCGCGTCTTTCCCGGCGCGGTCTACGACCTGGTCTACGACGGCGCGCGTTACGCCTACGCGGCGTGCGGGGACAAGAACGTCTACCGGATCGACACCCAGAATTTCGCGGCGGAGGCCGTCGCGATCACCGGCCTCACGGGAACCCCCTACGGCTTGACCTACACGGGCGGCGCCCTCTACGTGGTGGACCGGACCAACAAGCAGGTCCGCCGGATCTCGGCCCCCTCGACGGCCACCACCGTCGATGACGCCGGGACCTGGGTGGCCGCGGCCGGCACGGGTCCCATGGGGCTGACGAACTTCGGGGGCTCCCTCTACGTCTCGGATTACGACGGCTACCAGATCCTGAAGATCGATCCGGCGGCGCCGGGAAGCCCCCAGACCTACATCAACGGGCTCGCCGGCAAGCCGTCGCGACTCCGGAACTACAACGATGGCCGGCTCCTGGTGCGGTGCAGCGACGGCTATATCTACACGATCTCGACGGCGACTCCCCCGGTCGCCTCCCAGTACAGCGGCACGGGCAACCCCGAATTCTATCTGGACGGCTCGAACAACCTCTTCTACGCCTGGATCCCTTACACCCACCAGATCGCCTACGCCTTCGGCATCCTCAACACGCGCGAGCTCGCCCGGGACGGCACGGATCCGACCGGTAACTGGCTCTACGTGGGGACGAGCAACGGTGTCTTCGGCATCAACCTCACCTCCGGAGTCGACGAGCTGAGCTTCGGCAACATCGGCACCGCCTATGGCGTCGCCGTCAGCCCGACGAGCCACCTCCTGTACGCCCTCAACAGCTCCGGCCGGATCTACGAGATCAACAAGAGCACGGGCCTGGTCACCAACCCCGTGAACCTGCCTGCGGCGGGCTGGGGCCTGGAGTACGACGCCACCAGCGCCAAGCTCTACGCGGTATGCAAGGGGAACAGCATCGTCTACCGGGTCGATCCGGCCAACTGGGCAGGCGGGGCCTCCCCGATCAAGATGGGGCTCCACAACCCGGAGTTCTAGGGAACAGCGCAACGGGGGCCGGCGATCGCCGGCCCCCGTTGCCTGAAAGGTTATTGCTTGGAGTGGTCGAGCAACTCGATCTCGTAGCCGTCCGGATCCTCGAGGAAGGCCATCATGCCCGAGCCAATCTCCGAGGGCTCCTCGGTGATCTTGACGCCGCGGGCGCGCATCTCCTCCACGGCCTGGGGCACCGAGTCGACCAAAAAGGCGAGGTGGAAGATGTCCTCGTCCAGCTTGAAGTCGGGATCCCACGGCAGGTAGGCCAGCTCCAGCTCGGTGCCGCCCTCGGGCATGCGCAGGTGCGCGAGCTGCGAGCCGCGCGGCGAGCTGTGGCGCACCCGCACCTGAAAGCCGAAGTTCTCCTCGTAGAAGCGGATGGAACGGTCCAGGTCGCGGACCTTGAGACGGGTATGCAGGAATTTCATGGGGTTACCTCCTCGAATGCTCGGCATCCTACCACCCGGGGGATCAGAACGCAAAAAAGCAGACACTACGGCCGACACGTCTCGAGCCGTGGCGTCATGTGCTTCGCGCTCCAGACTTGACAGGGAATTCTGACAATTAGGCAGAATGGGAACGACAAGGAGAGAACGCCATGGAAGAGAATGGCACGGAAAATTCCGACGCCAGGGACATCCGAGGCCGCGACGTAGTCGTTACAGCGTTTAGCGAAAGGGACTTCTACCCGCAACTCTACGAGGCGATCCTGAAATCGGCGGGCGATGGTATTTTCGGGCTCGATGCCGAAGACAAGACGGTTTTCGTCAATCCTGCAGCCGAGAGCATGCTCCGCTATCGTGCGGACGAGCTCATCAACCAGCCGCAGCACGCGCTCATTCACCACTCACGTGCGGACGGGACTCACTATCCAATCGAACAGTGCCCCAATCATGCCTCGCTCAAGGATGGAGTCGTCCACCGAGTCAGCGGAGAGGTCTTCTGGAGAAAGGATCAAACGAGCTTCCCTGTCGAGTACGTCAGCACGCCCATCTGCAGGAAGGGAGCGATCGTTGGCACCGTCATCATCTTCCGCGACATCTCGACGCAACTTGAAAAAGAGCGCCTACAAAAGGACTTGATTACAGCGCTCCGGGAATCGGATCGCATCAAGGATCAGTTCCTATCCGTTCTCTCCCACGAACTGAGGACTCCTCTGGAAGTCATCGTCGGCTATGGGACCCTCCTGGAAGACGAATTAGGTGAGGGCCCATCGAAGGAGGAACAAGCTCACCTCCAAGGCCTCTTGGGGGCATCGGATGCTCTGCTCACCATGATCGACAACCTGCTCGAAATGTCAAAAATCCGAGGACGCAAGCTCATTCTTGCGCCTCGCCCCATAAACTTGGCGGAGGTTGCCCATGGGGTCCTCGAGACGTTCTCCCCAAAGCTTCATGGGAAGCATCTGCACCTCAAGACGGTCTTGCCTACCGATCTGCCTGCGATCGTCGCGGATGACGAAAGGATTGCCACCGTCATCGCGAATCTGCTCGACAACGCTATCAAGTTCACGTCTGAGGGGGGCACGATCGAACTGAAGGCCAAGTTAGAGGGGAATCACGTGCGTTGTGAGGTGACAGACACTGGACCCGGCATCGCGCCCCAGGATCTTTCGACGATCTTCAACTGGTTCACTCAGGTGGACATGAGTAGTACTCGCCAGGTCGGCGGCTTGGGCATCGGGCTCTTTATCTCAAAGGCATTGGTAGAAGCACACGGGGGACAGATCGGGGTTGAGTCGGACCCCGGGAAGGGCTCGACCTTTTGGTTTACGCTACCCTGCTCGTAACCGTGTAGACGGCGGAAGAAGAGCATCATGCACCACTGCCCACGGGGGCCTCACTCTGGTCCTGGTTGGATCCCCCCTCCTTACCAGCATCCGCCAGGCTACGTGTACCAGGCTCTTGATGAGCGACTCCGTCGTATCGAGGAGCAACTAAAGGCAAGAAACCTCGTAGCCTTTCTGGCTACGGGGTTTCTCTCAGAGCGGATGAAGAGATTCGAACTCTCGACCCCCTCCTTGGCAAGGAGGTGTTCTACCACTGAACTACATCCGCGTCACTTGGTATGTACCTACTATAACCGCCCCATGCCGGTTTGTCAAACATTTCAGCAAAAATTTCCTCCAGCTTAAGACTCCTGGCCTCCGTGCCGGCCTCCAGGGCCCGTGGCGCGCCGGTTTGGAGGATGCGGCAAGGGTGATATAATGAAACGATTGACGCCCCCGTAGGTGAGGACCATGCTCGAAAAGATTCAAATTGACAAGCTGCACGAGGTGGAGCGCGCGTACCACGATGTGGGCGAGCGCCTCGGCGACCCCGTCGTGCTTTCCGACCAGGAGCAGCTCCGCAAGTTGGCCAAGGCCCGCTCTGACATGGAGGTGACCGTCGAGCTGTTCCATGCCTGGCAGGATGCCACCAAGCAGCTCGCAGACGCCCAGGCCATGCGCCGCTCTGAGAACGACCCGGAGCTGCGCGAGATGATCGAGCTCGAGATCGCGGAGCTGGAGCCCAAGATCGTCGACCTGGAAAAGAAGCTGACCATCCAGCTGCTGCCCCGGGACCCCAACGACGACAAGAACATCATCATCGAAATCCGCGGCGGCGCGGGCGGCGACGAGGCAGCCCTCTTCGCGGGCGACCTGTTGCGCATGTACACCCGCTACGCCGAGAGCCGCGGCTGGAAGACCGAGCTCATGTACCTCAACGAGCAGGACCTGGGCGGCGTCAAGGAAGCCTCCTTGTCGGTCAAGGGCGACGGCGTCTACTCGCGCATGAAGTGGGAATCGGGCGTGCACCGCGTGCAGCGCGTGCCCGTCACCGAGGCCTCGGGCCGCATCCATACCTCGACGGCGACCGTCGCGGTCCTGCCGGAGGCCGAGGAGGTCGAGTTCGAGATCAACCCCTCGGACCTGCGCTTCGACACCTTCCGTTCGGGCGGTGCGGGCGGCCAGAACGTCAACAAGGTGGAATCGGGCGTGCGCGTCACCCACATCCCGACCGGGCTCGCGGTGGCTTGCACGGTGGAGCGCTCCCAGCTCCAGAACAAGGCCCGCGCCCTGGAGCTGCTGCGCACCCGCCTCTACGATGCGAAGGTGCAGGAAGCCGAGAGCGCGTACGCCTCCGAGCGCAAGAGCCAGGTGGGCACGGGCGATCGCTCCGAGCGCATCCGCACCTACAACTTCCCGGAGAACCGGGTGAGCGACCACCGCATCAAGCTCACGCTCAACAAGCTCGACCGCATCCTGAACGGCGACCTGGACGAGGTCATCGAGGCGCTCATCTCGGCCGACCAATCCGAGAAGCTGCAGCAGCTGACCGAACAGCCGGTCTAATACTCGTAAAGGAAGCAGGGCCCGGGAACGCTCCCGGGCCCTGCTTCGTGGCGCTTAGAAGCCGGCGTTCAGGCCGAGCTTCAGACCGTAGATGAGCTCGGCACCGAGCGGAGCGCCCAGCGAGTAGCTGCGAGCCGTCCCTTCGGCGAACAGGTTGTAGCCCCCTAGCCCGAAACCCAGGCCGAGGGAGCCGATGGTTTCCGAGCCGCTGAACGGCGCCACGCTGGGAGCCGCCGGTGTGTTGACCTGCGTCTCCCAGCGCTGGGTACCCACTGTCGCGGTGGGGGTTCCCTGCACGTCGCTGATGATGATCGAGCGACGGCTGTTGAGGCTCGTCACGGTGCTGGAGTTGGCCGTCCCGACGAGCACCGGTGCGTAACCCAGCCGGGTGTAGAGCCGGGTGCCGGGGTTGAGGTTGTAGTGGGCGTTCAGCCCGATCACGGGCCCGATGGCATTGAACGAGCCGTCCATCTTGGTGGTCTCGTTCAGTTCGTACTCCGTCACCCGGGTAAAGGTGTTGCCACCCCCCTGATCGACCTTCTCGGTCTCGCTCGCGACCGTGCCCGAACCGTTGGCCCCCACGGTCTTGGCGTTGAAGGACTGGCTCATGAGGGCCATGGGCATCGTGAAGCCCCCGAAGAAGGAGACGCCGCCCGCGGGAACGTCGACCACCTGGTACTCGCCGTTCAGGCCGATCTCGTTGAGCCACAGCGTACGCCCCGCCGAGTAGGCGACGCCGCCGGTCGACGAGAAGATGGAGGGATTCGCCCCCGTCTGGGTGCCGGAGCGCAGGGCGAAGGTCGTGCCTGCGCCCGGAATCCCGGCCCAGCCGCCATACGTCGTGTCCGCCGTGCCGCCGCCCACCGGAACTGCGTTCACGGTCGCGGTGTAGGTGCCGCCGAAGCCGGTGTTCACGTTCGTGACGTCCGTGACCGAGACGGTGTTGGCGCCCACCGTCTGAAAGGATGGATAGCTGGCCGGCGGCATGAGATTGGTGGACGTGCCGGCCCCCAGGTAGGCCCCGAAGAGGCTCGCGCCCAGGCCGAGGCGATCGCTGCCCCACCAGGTCCCCTCCACGCCGTACATGACGCCGAGGCCATCGCCGAAGTCCGCCTGGTCGATGGTGGTCGAACTGGAGGAGGCGTTCGTGAAGGTCGCGCCGGTCGGGGCGACCGTCGGAGCGGTCCCGGTGGTACGGGTCCGCGTGGTGAAGGCGCGGCGGTGGCCGCCCTCGAAGGCCGGCCCGATGAAGATCCGAAGCTCGGTGCCCGGGTGGGCCGCGGCCGCGGGAGCCGGCGCCTGGGTGGGTACCGAGCGACGAATCTGGGCGTACGAGGGGGAGGCCGCCATGGGCACCAGGGCCACGCTGAGGGCGAGGGAAAGCGATGCGTACTTCAAACGATGGCTCCTTTTAGAATCGGAATCCGTTGGAGAGTGGTAACGAATGATAACGCGTGCCTGTCCGTCTGCCAAGAAAACGAACACCCCGACCTGACAGGTCGGGGTGCAGAGCGGAGGCGTGTAGGAATCGAACCTACCAAGGCCGGGTGTACCGACCTTCGCTGGTTTTGAAGACCAGAGGGCCCACCAGGACCCCTTCGCCTCCCTGGGCGCGATGCGCGTTCCGACAATCTAGCCGGTTCGAAGCATCGTGTCAAACGTTGCGCCGGATCTGGCCCGGGCGCGGCAGGACCATGAAGGCGCGACGCGGCGGCTCGGCGGCGAGTGCCGCCGGCTCGGCCGAGGTCTCGGAGGAGCCGCCGCCCACGATCTGCCCGTAGTTGTCGAGCACGAGCTTGCAGGGGAAGCAGATCCACTGGCCTGCCCGCTTCCCGATCCCGGGGGTGGTCCGATTCTGGCAATTAGGGCAACGGCCGCCATGGGTCACCATCGATTCGCTCCCCCTCCAAGATAGTCGGCGCAGTCAAGGCCATCATGACACGGCGCAACGCCGCAGTCGGTGGGGAACATCACCGCCGGACGGGTTGGCCATCGGCAGAACGAGCCGCTCACCGCTCCGGCGCCAGGACCCGGACGTCTCCCTGACGCCGGGTGAAGCCGCGGGAATCCAGGTACTCGAGCAACGGAATGATGGCCTTGCGGTTCGTGTTGAGCAGATCGCGGGCCTGGGCCGCGGTGATGGCGGACTCCCGCAGGAGGTGGGTCCGGATGGAGTCCTGGGCCGCCGCCATGGCCTCGCCGGAGGCGAACATGCCCTGCCCCAGGCGGACGGCCTCGCCCGCCTCGACCGCGTCATCGAGCAGGTCGCGCCCGAAGGCCGGCAGCTCGACCAACAGATCCGCCTCGGGCACGAACCGGCCCGTCTGGAGCCGCTCGTGAAGGGTCTGCCAGGCCTTCTGGTGCTCGGGACTCCGCTGGGGCTGCCAGGTGGCCTGGGACCAGAGGCGGCCGGTGGCCTTCAGCTCGCCGTTGGCCGCCAGCTCCTCGAGCAGCGGCGTGAGCGCCTTGAGAGGGATCTGGGTCTGGGCCTGCAGGGCCTCGCGCGGCACGCCGAGGCGCCAGGGGGCCTGGGCCTGACCCTTGGCGATCGCCTCGAGCACCTTGCCCTCGAGCGAGTTGCGGGCATCCTTGTGGACCAGGCGATCGCGCCGGAGCGTGGCCGTGCCCTGGGCGACGAGCGCCTCGACCGTCGCCTGGCGAACCGCCCATGGCAACGTCTGGGCGAGCTCGGCCCGGGTCAGGCCCTCCGAGCCGGCTTCGAGCAAGCGAGCGCTCGCCAGATCCGGCCACCGGCCCTCAGCCGCGGCCGCGAGCGCGGAAAGCGTCAGGGGCTGGCCCCGCTTGAGGCGGCGGGAGCTCGGGTTGAGGACCGTGCCTCCGCCGATGGTGTGCATGGGGGCGTAGAGCCGAAGCACGAAGCGATCGCCGAAGTCCGCCACCACGGGGCCTTCGAGCAGGAGCTGAGCGTAGGCGGCCTCGCCGGGCACCAGCTCGTCGCGATCCAACAGGGCCACCCGGCCGATGATCTCGGCGGTGCCATGGTGCAGGCGAATGCGCGTGCGGTGCTCCAGGGGATGGGCGTTGGGCAACAGCTCGAGGCGCACGTCGATCACCATCGCCGGGGCGAAGAGCTCGGGCGGCACCAGCCAGTCCCCGCGGCCGAGGTCGGTGCGCTCGAGGCCCACCAGGTTGATGGCCACGCGCTGGCCCGCCACGGCCCGATCCCGCTTGCCGCCGTGCACCTGGAGGCCCCGCACGCGGCTGGTCTCGCCGGCAGGCAGGACGGCGACGGAATCGCCCTCCTTCAGGGTGCCGGAGGTGAGGGTCCCGGTGACGACGGTCCCGAAGCCCTGCTTGACGAAGACGCGATCGATGGGCAGCCGGAAGGGCGCCCGGGCGTCGCGCTGCTCGGTCTCTCCGGCCACCTGGTCGATGGTCGCCAGGAGCTCGGGGACGCCCGCGCCGGTCGGTGCCGAGACCGGCACCACGGGCGCCTGCTCGAGGAAGGTGCCCTTGAGCGCGCTCGCGATGTCCTCGATGGCCAGCTCCAGGAGCTCGGGATCCACCAGATCCGTCTTGGTCACCACCACGATGCCCTTGCGCACGTGCAGCAGGGAGAGGATCTCCAGGTGCTCGCGGGTCTGCGGCATCACGCCGTCGTCGGCCGCCACCACCAGGAGGACCAGGTCCATGCCGGAGACGCCCGCGAGCATGTTCTTGAGGAACTTCTCGTGGCCGGGCACGTCCACCACCGAGGCCGTGCGGCCCGAGGGCAGGGTGAAGGGGGCGAAGCCGAGGTCGATGGTCAGGCCGCGGCGCTTCTCCTCCTCGAGCCGGTCCGTGTCCACCCCGGTCAACGCCCGGATGAGGGTCGTCTTGCCGTGGTCGACGTGGCCGGCGGTCCCGATGACGAC
>DATNQJ010000008.1:0-6697 GCA_036704085.1 Stenomitos sp. | reverse complement strand
ACTTTATCCCCCGCCAGGGGGATAAATGCCCCCCCTAGCAGGGGGGGATGGGGGGGTAGATCAGTTGGCCCTACTGGGAAGCGAATGACCTAAAACTCCGGAAACACCAGCCGCTCTTGCAGCCGCGTGCACCGGTCATTCCCCTCGGTGTTCCTGAGCGCGATCCCGATCGCCCGCTTCGTCCCCACCAGCACGACCAGCTTCTTGGCCCGGGTGAAGCCCGTATACAGCAAATTCCGCATCAGCATCGGGAAGTGCTGCGTCGTCACGGGCATCACCACGGCCGGGTACTCGCTGCCCTGGCTCTTGTGCACCGAGATCGCATACGCCAGGGCCAGCTCGCCCAGGTCCGCATACTCGTACGTGACCTCCTGGTCCCAGAAGGCCACCTGCACCTCCTGCGCCTCCAGGTCGATGGCCACCACCGTGCCCGTGTCCCCGTTGAAGACCTGCTTGTCGTAGTTGTTCCGCAACTGAAGGACCTTGTCCCCGATCCGGAAGGTCTTCCCACCGAAGCTCGCCGTGGGTGACCCCGGAGAGATCGGGTTCAAGGCGTCCTGCAGGATGCCATTCAGCGCATGGGCGCCCGCCGCCCCCCGGTTCATTGGACAGAGGACCTGCAGGTCCTCCCTGGGGTGCAGGCCGAAGCGCTTCGGCAGGCTCCGCCCCACGATCTTGGCGATGGTGGGCCCGATATCCTGCGGGTCCTCGACCGGCACGAAGTAGCTGTCCGAGGACCGGGAGCCGTCCGGCACCACCAGGGTCGGCATCTCGCCCCGGTTGATGCGGTGGGCATTCTGGACCAAGAGCGACCGGGCCGCCTGACGGAACACCTCCGTCAGCCGGACGTGCGGGATGACCCCCGACTCCAGCATGTCCTGGAGGACGCGCCCCGCCCCGACGCTCGGCAACTGGTCCGAGTCCCCGACGAACAGCACCTGGGCGCCGTCCGGGATGGCCTTCAAGAGGCTGTTGGTGAGGGTCAGATCCAGCATGGAGGCCTCGTCGACCACCACCACGTCGCACGCCAGCGGGTTCTCCTGGTTGTGCTCGAAGGCCATCTTGTCCGGCGCGAAGCTCAAGAGCCGGTGCAGGGTCTTGGCCTCTCCGCCCGTCACCTCGCTCAGGCGCTTGGCAGCACGTCCGGTGGGACTGGCGAGCAGGACCTCCTTGCCGAGCGACTCCCACATGCGCACGATGGTCCGCGTCACCGTGGTCTTGCCGGTGCCCGGCCCGCCCGTCAGGATGAAGCAGCGGTTCCGCACGGCCGCGAGCACCGCCTCGCGTTGCCCGTCCGAGAGCTGGAAGTCCTCCTGGGCCTCGATCTGCTCGAGCCGCTCGGCGATGGTCTCGGGATCCAGTTCGGGCGGCACCGAGAGCAAGGAGCGCAGCCGCTTGGCGACCCCGACCTCGCAGTAGTACATGGCCGGGAGATAGATGGCATCGAGCTGCGCGTTGATCGGATCGGCGATGAGCGCCCGGTCCTCGATCATGCGGGCCATGGCCTCCGGCAAGAGGGTAGGCTCGATCTTGAGCTCTTCGGCCGTCTTGGTGACGAGCTCCGGGCGGGTGAGAAACACGTGCCCGTCCTCGGCGGCCTGGTTCAGGGCATAGAGCAAGCCGGCCCGCAGGCGGCCCGGGTCGTCCTCGGCCATGCCGAGCGCGCGGGCGATCTTGTCGGCCGTCACGAACCCGATGCCCCAGATCTCCTCGGCCAGGCGGTAGGGCTCGTGCGAGACCACGTTGATCGAGTCGTCGCCGTAGGTCTTGTAAATCTTGACGGCGTAAGTGGTCGAGACGCCATGGCCCTGCAGGAAGACCATGACGTTCTTGATGGCCTTGTGCTCGGTCCAGGCGCGAATGACCATCCGGATCCGCTGCGGACCGACCCCCGGGACCTCGTGCAGCCGCTCCGGGTCCTGCTCGATGATGTCGAGGATGGCCGCCCCGAAGTGCTTGACCATGCGCTTGGCCGTGACCGGTCCCACCCCCTTGATGAGGCCCGAGCCGAGGTACTTCTCCAGGCCCACCACCGTGGCGGGCGCCACCACGTCCACGAAGACGGCCTTGAACTGGGGCCCATGCTTGGGATGGTTGCCCCAGTGGCCGCGCGCCCGCACGCTCTCACCGGCATTGATCTGGGCGAAGTTGCCGATGAGCGTCACCAGGTCGTGCTCGCGGGGGATCTTGAGCTTGGCGACCGTGTAGCCGTTCTCGGAGTTGTGGTAGGTGACCCGCTCGACGATTCCCGACAGGGTCTCCATTTCAGGCAGCGACTGGCTCATACGTTCTATTCTACCCGCCGGATGGGAGCCTGTCTTGATCCGAGGGGCTAGATCGGATGTTCCAGGCTCCCAGTACCGGGCGGAGTCCTAGCCCCGCAGGGCCGAGACCACGAGCAGGATCCAGCCGATGAGGAAGCAAAGGCCGCCGAGGGGCGTGATGGCCCCGAGCCAGCGCACACCCGAGAGCGTCAGCGCGTAGAGGCTGCCCGAGAAGAGGACCGTGCCCGCGACGAAACACCAGCCCGCCGCCACCCAGGGCCCCTGCGGGAAGCGCTGCGCCACGAAGGCGATCGCAAGCAACGCCAAGGCGTGCATCATCTGGTAGTGGGTGCCCGTCTCCCAGACCCGCATGAGGTCCGGGGGCACCTGGAGGCGCTGCCGCAGGGCATGGGCGCCGAAGGCCCCGAGGGCGACGCTCATAAAGCCGCTGATGGCTCCGAGCACGAAGAAGAGGCGATCCATCGTGAACTCCTAGCCGGCCGAGGTTTCCGGGTAGCAGCCCCTCGACCGTTCAAGCTCCGCCGGCATCCGGCCGAGCCACATGTACCGATACATCCGGAAGTCCGCCCGCAGGGACCACCAGACGTGTCCGAAGGTGGCCGGGCGATTCTTCTCGCAGACGAAATGTCCGTACCACGCAAAGCCGTAGCCGGCAAGCGGAGCCACGAGGAGCCACCAAGGCGATCGCAGCGCCATCAGCCCACAGGCGATGGCAAGCGTCGTCCCGATCATGTGCAGCCGGCGGCAGACCGGGTCCCGGTGCTGCGCCACGTAGAAGGGCCAGAAGGCCTCGAAGTCGGCAAAGGGGCGGTCCATGGTTCCTCCGGCAAGGCATGCGGCATGCCTTCCGGTAGCTTACAATGATCCGACCCCAGGGAGGAGGCTCGCATGGACCTGAGCAACCGAATCGCCCTCGTGACGGGCGCCAATCGCGGCATCGGACTGGAGATTTCCCGACAGCTCGCGCGAGCCGGGGCCAAGGTCCTGATGGTGGCGCGGGATGCCGCGCTGGGGCAGGAAGCCGTCGCTCGCCTTCAAGCCGAAGGCCTCGACGTCGAGCTCCGACTGGCCGATCTCACGCACGACCGTGAGGTGGAGCGCCTGGCCGAGAGTCACCAGGGCCCCTTGCACATCCTCGTCAACAACGCCGGGCGCATCGACCACTCGGTGCCCACCTGGCAGGAATCCGTGGCGGACTGGGACCAGGTCATGGCCGTCAACCTGCGCGCCCCTTTTCTCATGTGCCGGGCCTTCGTCCCGATCCTGATCCGCTCGGGCTGGGGGCGAATCGTCAACGTCTCGAGCGGAATGGGGACCTTTGCCGGTGGGCTGGACGGCGAGTTCGTGGCCTACCGGGTCTCCAAGGCCGGTCTCAACGCCCTGACGCGGAACCTCGCGGCCGATCTGGCCGACGAACCCATCCTCGTCAACGCCATGTGTCCGGGATGGGTCCGCACCCGGATGGGGGGCGAGCATGCGCCGCGCACCGTCGAACAGGGAGCGGACACCGCCCTCTACCTCGCCACCCTCCCGGACGACGGCCCGCGCGGCCTCCTGTTCCGGGATCGCGCGGTGATTCCCTGGTAACGCCGGGCTGGCACCGGAGGTCGGTTTTGGCCGTCCCGGATGGAAGCGCCTGAACGGGCATTGCGCCGGGCGGGCCATGGCGCTAGAGAATAGACCCTGGGATCAACCCGGAGGTCAGGCATGCGTACGTTCAAGGTCGCGCTCCTCGGCGGCGACGGCATCGGTCCGGAAGTGATGGGCGCGGCGATGCGGGTACTCCGGGAGACCGGCGATCGCTTCGGCTTCGCCCTCGACGTGACCGCAGGCCTCATCGGGCAGGCCGCGCTCGACGCCGCCAAGAACGCCCTGCCCATCGAGACCATCCAGCTCTGTCGAGCCTCGGACGCGGTCATGCTGGGCCCGGTCGGCGGCTCGCGCTGGGTGAAGCCGACGGCCATGAACCATCCCAAGCAAGCCGTCCTGGCCCTCCAGGGCTGGGTCGGGGTCTACAGCAACCTGCGCCCGATCCGCGTCTACCAACCCCTCCTCGAGTCCTCCACGCTGAAGCCGGAGGCCGTCTCGGGGGTGGACATCATGGTCGTCCGGGACGTCTCCTCCGGCCTCCTCTACGGCCGTCCGCGCGGCATCGAGACCGTCGAGGGACGGCGGGTGGCGACCAACACCGAGACCTATTCCGACCGGGAGATCGAGCGCGTCGCGCGCATGGCCTTCGGAGTCGCCATGAGCCGACGGCGCCAGCTGGTGCTCGCCGACTGGGGCAAGGTCCTCGAGACGGGGCTCTTGTGGGAAGAGGTCGTGGCCGAGGTGGCGCGTGATTATCCGGAGGTCGACTACCGGCGCCTGGATCTCGATACGTGTATCCTGCTGCTGACCCTCGAGCCCACGGCCTTCGACGTCATCCTGGCGGACAACACCTCCGGCGACCTGCTCTCGGTCCAGGCGAGCGCCTTGACGGGCACCTTCGCGCTGCACCCCTCGGCCCTGCTCGGAGGGCAGAGCGGAGGCCTCTTCTCGCCGAGCCACGGATCGGCGCCGGATCTCGAGGGCAAGGGGATCGCCAATCCCACGGCCGCCATCCTGGCGGGCGCCATGATGCTCAAGTATGCCTTCAACCTCGTGGATGCCGCCCACGCCATGCGCGACGCCGTCATCCAGGCCCTGGAATCCGGGGCGCGGACCTGCGACATTTGCCCCGCCGGAGTGAAATCCCTGCCGACGGAGGCCTTCACCGACCAGGTCCTCGCCTACCTGCCGAAGAAGCTGGAGGTGCCGCCCCTTCCGGCCGAGGCCCCGAAGGTGCAGGGTTGAGGGGGGCTACTTGGTCCAGGCGTCGGCGATGCCCACCTCGACCTCGACCGGCACTCGCTTCAGATAGGCCTCGCCCGCCGCGACCAGCTCCCGGCGCATGACCTCGGCGATCGCTGGCGCAAGGTCGGTGGGGGCCTCGACGACCACCTCGTCGTGCACCACGTTGACGATGCGGCCCTGGCCGGCGAGGGCGTCGTGCAGAGTCGCGATCGCCCGCTTGGTGATGTCCGCGCTGGTCCCCTGCAGGGGGGCATTCTTGCCGATGCGCTCGACGGCCGACACCGCCCGCCGGTTCTCGGGATCGGGGCGCCCGATCCGGACCCGACGACCGCCCAACGTCCAGCACTCACCCGACTCGACCGCCGCGCGGGCCGCCTGATTGAGCCAGCGGCGCACGCCCGGGTAGGTCTCGAAGTAGCGGTCGATGAGCTCGCGCGCCTCCTCCAACGTCGCGTTGATACGGACCGCCAGCCCGGTTGGCCCCATGCCGTAGACCATCCCGAAATTGAGGGCCTTGGCGCGCTGGCGCTGGTCCTTGGTCACTTCGTCGAAAGGCACCCCGAACATCCGTGAGGCCGTGAGCTTGTGGAGGTCCACCCGGTCTCGAAGGCGTGCAGGAGGTTGGGATCCAGGGAGACCTCGGCTAGGATCCGCAGCTCGATCTGGGAGTAGTCGGCGATGACCAGGCGGTGGTCAGGCTCGGGCACGAAGCACGCCCGGTAGCGCTCCTGGTTCGGGATCTGCTGGAGGTTGGGGTTGCTCGCCGCCATCCGGCCCGTGTCGGCCCCGAGCTGGTGGAACTCGGCGTGAATCCGGCCCGTGTCGCGACGGATGAAGTCGAGAAAGGCCTCGCCGTAGCTGCTCAGGGCCTTCGCAGCGTGGCGGTACTCGAGGAGCTTCGCCACCACCGGATGGGTCACGGCGAGCGGCCCCAGCGTGAGATCGTCCGTGTCCGGCACGTCGATGCCGAGGTGGCCGAGCGCCCGCATCACCTGCGGCACCGAGTTGAGGTTGAGGCGGCCCACCCCGGCAAAGAGGGTCAGCTGGGGGTTGGCCGCGCCGAGCTCCGCCTGCAGCTCCTGGGCGAGGCGGGCATGCTCCGCGCGCCGCTCGGCGGCGACCCGACGCCACCTTTCCGGATCGAGGCGCATGCCCGCCAGCTCGATGTACCCGAGCACGGGCGCGACGGGAAACTCGAGGGCCGCCACCTTGACGAGCCGCTCGGCAGCGAGGCGCTCGCGCATCACCTGCCGCAACGGCAGCAGGATGGCGGCGTCGCGCGCCGCGTAGCGCTTGTGCTCCTGGCTGAGCTCGCGCGACCAGTCTGCCCGCTGGTAGGTCTTGTCCACCACTTCGCCGAGGTAGCGCTCGGCGATGGCAGCCAGGCCATGCCCCTTGCCATCCGGTGCCCCCAGCAGTTGGCTCGCCACCAGGGTGTCGAATACCCCGCGCAGCCGGACGCCGTAGCGACGCGCGAGGAACTTGGCGTCGAACTTCGCGTGGTGCAGGACCTTGTAGGGGCGCGGCGCCTCCAGGACGTCCCGCAGGGGCCCCAGGTCCGCGACGCGATCGCAGTC
>DATNQJ010000007.1:0-11354 GCA_036704085.1 Stenomitos sp. | reverse complement strand
GAACATCATGGCACCGGCGATCTTCCGAGCGGTCGCCTGATCCATGCCGAAGTTGATCCGGCCCTTGAGGTCGCCCGTCAGACCGATGATGACGTTGACCGCCTGGAGCGTGATGCCCGCGCCATGCTGAAAGGTGGCCTTACCCCGGCTCGGGGATTCGGCCACCAGTTGATGCAGGATGTTTTCCGCCGCCTGGCAGAACGAACGAACGTAATCGAAGCTCGCCAGCGCCATGTCGCCTAGCTGACCGCCGCAGCCCGCTTGGTCTCGGCCAGGGCGTTGGTGGCATGGCGCAGGGGCTCGGGCAAGCGATAGCCCTGGCAGCAGTGGCTGACGATCTCGGCCGCCGTCGTGCGGCTGATGCGGTGGCCCGCCGAGATGAAGAGGGGCGCCACGCGGTTCTTGGAGCGGAAGACCACGCCGATGATCTCGCCCTGCCACACCAACGACGAGGTCGAGCCCGCATTGACCTCCGGCTCGACGAAGGAGCCGACCGAGGTCGACTTGGCGCAGCCGATGGTCGGCAGGCCTGTCACCACCCCGACGTGCGAGGCGACGCCGAGGCCCTTGGCGTGCGCGATGCCGGGGCCGCCCACCATGACGAGGTCGGGGCGGCGCGAGAGGCTCTCGAGGGCCTCGAGGATGGCCGGGGTCTCGCGGAACGAGAGCAACTCGGGGATGAAGGGGAACTTGGTCTGGAATTCCACCACGTGCTTCTCGAGCAATTTCAGGTCGGGATAGCTCAGAAGCGATACGCCGACCGTCAGGGTGTCATTGAAGCGGCTGTGGCCGACCTCGATGCCTGCGATGGTGTGGAGGTCACCCAGTTCGTCCTGGGCGACGACCTCGGTGCTCAAGGTCTGCTGCAGGTGCTGGGCCTCGTAGGGGGGTAGGTCCCAGCGGTGGGGGTGTCGAAGTTCCATAGCGATCGTGATGCTCTCCGGAGGGGCTGAAGGGGATGTCTCAGGCCGCAGGACTCTTGAGCACCCAACCACACCGATCGATCCAACCGGTGCCCCCTTCGCGATGGGAAGGAGCGGGCTCACTTAACGCTCATAACTCAGTCCCAGACGGCCTTCTGGCCATTAGGGTCATCATAGACCGAAACCCGGAAGCCCCACCGTAAAGTTAACAATACTTATAGCCCTCTCTCCTGCGGGACAAGAGCGACCTCGCTCGCCCTTGTGCGTTGTGAGCAGGCGTTCGGAATAGGGTCGCCGCTCCCGTCACCCCGGCGCAGGCCGGGGTCCACCGCAGGGCGCTACGGCAACGGCTTCAAGTGGGCGACGGTGGATTCCGGCCTACGCCGGAAAGACGGAAAGCCGATGACACGGCTTCTTAGCCATGCTCACCGTGCCTAAATGATACGTCCCGGTCCCTTTCGGGACCGGGACGTGCTGAGGTCATGACGCTTATGCCGGCTGCTTCTTGCGGCCCCGGGGCTTGGCCTTGGGGACCTCGGCCACCCGGGTCTCGAGATCGGGCAGGAGCTTCTTCAGGAAGCGGCCCGTGTGCGAGGCCTCGCAGCGGGCGATGTCCTCCGGCGTGCCGGCCGCCACCACCGTGCCACCCCGGTCGCCGCCCTCGGGACCCAGGTCGATCACGTGATCCGACGTCTTGATGACGTCCAGGTTGTGCTCGATGCAGAGCACCGTGTTGCCGCCGTCCACCAGGCGAGTCAAGACGCCCAGGAGCTTCTCGACGTCGTAGAAGTGAAGGCCCGTGGTCGGCTCGTCCAACAGGTACAGGGTCCGGCCCGTGCTGCGGCGGCTGAGCTCGGTGGCGAGCTTGACGCGCTGCGCCTCGCCGCCCGAGAGCGTCGTGGCGGGCTGGCCCAGCTGCACGTAGTCGAGGCCGACGTCCGCGAGCGTCTGGAGCTTGGTCAGGGCCCGCGGGATGCTGCGGAAGAACTCGAGCGCCTCGCCCACGGTCATGGCGAGCACGTCGGCGATGCTCTTGTTCTTGAACTTCACCTCGAGGGTCTCGCGGTTGTAGCGCTTGCCCTTGCAGACGTCGCACGGCACGTAGACGTCCGGCAGGAAGTGCATCTCGATGACGTTCATGCCCTCGCCCTTGCAGGCTTCGCAACGGCCGCCCTTGACGTTGAAGGAGAAGCGGCCGTTGGCGTAGCCGCGGGCCTTGGCCTCGTTGGTGTGGGCGAAGACCTCGCGGATGATGTCGAAGAGGCCCGTGTAGGTCGCGGCGTTCGAGCGCGGGGTGCGGCCGATGGGCGACTGGTCGATGACGATGGCCTTGTCGATGTGCTCCAGGCCCTTGATGGCCTTGAGCCCCTGGGCGATGGGACCCTTGTGAAGATGCTGGTCGATGGCCCCCATCAGGACCTCGTTGATGAGCGTCGACTTGCCCGAGCCCGACACGCCCGTCACCGAGACGAACTGGCCGAGCGGGATGGCGACGTCGATGCCCTTGAGGTTGTTGAGGTGCGCGCCCTGGATGACGATCTCGCGGCCGTTGCCCACGCGCCGGGTCACGGGCACCGTGATGGCCCGCTCGCCGCGCAGGTACTGAGCCGTCAGGCTCTCGGCCACCTGCATGACCTCGTCCAGGGTGCCCTGGGCCACGATCTCGCCGCCGTGGACGCCCGCGCGCGGTCCCACGTCCACCAGGTGGTCGGAGGCCCGGATGGTGTCCTCGTCGTGCTCGACCACGATGAGCGTGTTGCCCAGGTTGCGCAGCCGGATGAGCGTGCCCAACAGGCGCTCGTTGTCCCGCTGGTGCAGGCCGATGGAGGGCTCGTCCAGGATGTAGAGCACCCCGGTCAGGCCCGAGCCGATCTGGGTCGCCAGGCGGATGCGCTGCGCCTCGCCGCCCGACAGGGTGTTGGCGGAGCGGTTGAGCGTCAGGTAATCGAGGCCCACGTCCAAGAGGAACTGCAGGCGGGCGTTGATCTCCTTGCGGATCTGGTGGGCGATGATGGCCTGGCGCGCGGTGAGCGTGACCTCCTGCATGAAGTCCTGCGCCCGGCCGATGGACATGGCCGTCACGTCCGCGATGGAGCGGCCGCCCACCGTCACCGCCAGGGCCTCGGGCTTGAGGCGCTTGCCGCGGCAGGCGTCGCAGGGCCGCAGGGTCATGTAGGCCTCGACCTCTTCCTTGAACTTGTCGGAGGTCGACTCGTTGTAGCGGCGCTGCAGCTGCGGGATGACGCCCTCGTAGCGGGTGGTGTAGCCCCACTCGCCGGGCTTGAACCAGGACTCCTGGTCGATGCGGATGGTCGTGTCGCTGCCGTAGAGGATGACGCGCTGGATCTCGGGGGTGAGCTCCTCCCACGGGGTGCTCAGCTTGAAGCCCTTGGCCTTGGCGAGCGCCCCCAAGAGCTGCTGGTAATAGGGATTGCCCGTCCGGTGCCACGGGGCGATCGCCCCACCTGCGAGGCTCCTGGCGGGGTCCGGCACGACGCGGTGCGGATCGATCTCCTGCTTGGCACCGAGGCCCGTGCAGACCGGGCAGGCCCCGTAGGGGCTGTTGAAGGAGAAGAGGCGCGGCTCGACCTCGGACATGGAGACGCCGCAGTCGGAGCAGGCGAAGTGCTCGGAGAAGAGGACGTCGGTCTCGGAGGGGGCCTCGCGGGTGCCCAGGTTCTGGACGATGACGAGCCCCTCGGCCTTCTTGAGGGCCGTGCCGAGGCTGTCCGCGAGGCGCGTGGCGATGTCCGGCTTGACGATCAGGCGGTCGATGACAATGGCGATGTCGTGCTTCTTCTGCTTGTCGAGGGCGATGTCCTCGGCCAGATCGCGCACCTCACCGTCGATGCGGGCGCGCACGAAGCCCTCCTTGCGGGCCTCCTCGAGTTCCTTGCGGTACTCGCCCTTGCGGCCCCGCACCAAAGGAGCCAGCACCTGGAACCGGGTGCCCTCGGGCCAGCCCATGACCTGGTCGACGATCTGCTCGACGGTCTGCGGGTTGATCGGCTTGCCGCACTGGTGGCAGTGCGGGGTGCCCACCCGGGCGTAAAGCAGTCGCAGGTAGTCGTAGATCTCGGTGACGGTGCCGACCGTGGAGCGCGGGTTGTGCGAGGTCGACTTCTGGTCGATGGAGATGGCCGGGCTCAGACCCTCGATGTAGTCGACGTCCGGCTTGTCCATCTGGCCGAGGAACTGCCGGGCGTAGCTCGAGAGGCTCTCGACGTAGCGGCGCTGGCCTTCGGCGAAGATGGTGTCGAACGCCAGCGAACTCTTGCCGCTGCCGGACACGCCGGTGAAGACCACCAGCCGGTTGCGCGGGATGGTCAGCTCGAGGTTCTTGAGGTTGTGCTCGCGGGCGCCCTGGACGCGGAGAACGTCTTGTCGGTTGTTTTCGCTCATACGTTCCATTCTACCGCCAAGGAACGGGCGCGACAACCTTTTGAGGGGGTCCAATCCGGGGAGACTACACCCGCTGGCGCACGATCCGCTCCACCAACAGGGGAATGGCGCTCGGCTTCACCTTGAGGGCGAGCTGATCGAGTAGGATCGCCTCCAGCCGGCGTGCCCGAGCCTCCCAGCTGTGACCCTGGGCCCGCTGGATACGCTCGAAGACCCCGCGCGCGCTCGGCTGGGTCACGTGATCGTCGAGGGCCTTGAGGAACTCGTGCTTGCCGCTGACGCGCGCGGCGAGGTCCTCCGCGAGGGTCAGATCGGTGGTGACCACCGGCTTGCCCGCCGCGAAGCACTCGTAGACCTCGGCGGCCTCGGGCGCCGGGTCGAGCCGCTTGAGCGGAAAGGCCACCGCGCTCACGGCCTTGAGGTAGCTCGGGATCGCCTCGGCCGGACGCGGCCCGAGGAACTGGACGTTCGGCTGGCGCATGGCGCGCTGCGCTCGCTCCTGGTAGCCGGGCCGGAGGGCACCGATGGCCACGAAGAGCCAGGTCGGACGCTTTTGAGCGAGCCACTCCCAGAGCTTGAAGTCGAAGGCCTCGCCGACCTCCCCCACGTAGGCCACGATCGGGCGGCCGTGAGCGGCGAGGTCCGCGGCGAGGGGCGTGTCCGAGTAGACGGCGCGGTTGAAGCGGTCGAACTCGATGCCCCGCGGCAGGCACTGGGCGTTGGGCACCGCGTCCGCGAGCTCGCGCCGCTGGGACACCGTGCTGACCAGGGCGAGGTCCGCCATGGCGAGCGCTCGGCGGCTCGGGGGCGAGACGACGCGGTCCGTGCCGTAGAGCTGGCTCACGACCAGGCACGCATCGACCCCCGCAAGGACCTCCGGGACGCCGGGACGCTGGGCGTCGGCCCAGTAGATGGGCGCGTCGAAGCGGAGCTCGGTGAGCACCTCGGCGAGGGCCCGGCGCAGGCGCCAGGCATCCAGGCGCATGAAGGGCGTGCCGGGCGGCGGGGTCCACACGTAGAGGTTCTGGGCGAGGCGGCGCGGTCCCCGCCGCAGGCCGGCCCAGGCCGCCCACTTCTCCTGGTAGCGCGGCTCGCCCACGTGGCGCAGGGCCCGCCAGGGAGTGGCCGGGGCATCCACCCAGAGCACCCGGTTCATCTCGGCCAGCTGCCCCATGAGGGCGTGCGCCTGAGCGGGTACGGGGTGGTCCCAGTCGATCGCCGACAGGCAGACGATGTCATGGCCTGACAAACGCATGGATGCTTCCTCCGCCTCAGGTGCAGACAGCTAGCGCGACGCCTCCCAGCATAGGGGGGGCTCGCCTCTCGGGCTTCGTCCTGAACGGAGAACTACTTAGAACCTACCCTGGAAGCAGCGATCGCTGGCGCTGCTCGAGGTGAACCAGAAGCAGGCTGACGTCCGCGGGCGTGACCCCACCCACCCGGGCGGCCTGGGCGAGGGTCCGGGGCTGCACCCGCGCGAGCTTGTCCTGGGCCTCGCGCGACAGCCCCTTGACGGCGTAGTAATCCAGGTCCTGCGGGATGGGCTTTTCCTCCAGGCGCTTGAGCTTGGCAATCTGGGCGCTCTGGCGCTCGATGTACCCGGCGTACTTGGTCTGGATCCCCAGCTGCTCGATGACCTCAGGGTCGATCGTGGCGAGGTCGCGCCCCATCAGCTCCCAGACCAACGGGGCGGGCACCGGCGGGCGCCGCAGCAGCTCCTCGAGGGTCACGGGCCGCTCCAGGCGCTCGCCGCAGGCCGCCTCGAGCTGGGCGTTGAAGGCGGCGTCGGGCACAACGCGGGTCCCCTGGAGCCAGGCGCGCTCCTGTGCGATGGCCTCCTGCTTGGCGGTGAAGCGCTCCCAGCGCGCGTCCGTGACCAGGCCGATCGCGCGCCCCGTGGGCGTGAGCCGCTCGTCGGCGTTGTCTTGCCGCAAGTAGAGGCGGTACTCGGACCGGCTCGTCAGCATGCGGTAGGGGTCGTTGATCTCCTTGGTGACCAGGTCGTCGATGAGGGTCCCGATGTAGGACTCCGAGCGCGGGAAGACCACGAGTTCCCGATCCTGGGCGTAGCGCGCCGCGTTGATGCCCGCGACCAGACCCTGGGCCGCGGCCTCCTCGTAGCCCGAGGTGCCGTTGATCTGGCCCGCCGTGAAGAGGCCCGGGGCGAGCTTGCACTGCAGGGTCGCGTGGAGCTGGATGGCCGGGATGTAGTCGTACTCGACGGCGTAGCCCGGCCGCAGCATGACGACCTCCTCGAGCCCCGGCATGGTGTGGAGCATCGCGAGCTGCACCTCGGCGGGCAGGCTCGTGGACATGCCCTGGACGTACCACTGGAGGGTGTCGGCGCCTTCGGGCTCCAGGAAGACCGGGTGCGACTCCTTGTCCGGGAAGCGCACGACCTTGTCCTCGATGCTCGGGCAGTAGCGCGGCCCCACCCCCTCGATCATGCCCGTGAACATGGGGGAGCGATCGAGCGCTCCCTGGATGACGGCGTGGGTTTCGAGGGTGGTGTGCGTCAGGTAGCAGGGGTGCTGCGGGGTGGGCTCGGCCGGCGGCATGAAGGAGAAGTGCAGGTCCGGAGTGCCGCCCGGCGCGAGGTCCATCCGGTCGAAGCGGAGCGTCCGGCCGTCCACGCGGGGCGGCGTGCCCGTCTTGAGGCGGCCCGTCCTGAGGCCGAGGGCATGCAGGCTCTGGGTCAGGGCGTTGGCGGGGGCCTCGCCCGTGCGGCCCCCGGGCGTCGACTCGAGGCCCGTGAAGAGCTTGCCTCTCAGGAAGGTCCCGGTCGTGAGCACCACCGCCCGGGCGCGGAGCACCTCGCCCCGGTCGGTCACGAGCTCCACGCCGCCATCCGGGGTCGCCGTGAGGGCCTCCACCAGGACCTCATGGACCGTCAGGTTGGGCGTCGCCTCGACCACCTGGCGCATGGCCGCGGCATAGCGCGCCTTGTCCGACTGGGCGCGCAGGGCCTGGACCGCCGGGCCCTTGGACTGGTTGAGGATCTTGATTTGCATGGCCGTGCGATCGGTGACCCGGGCCATCTCGCCGCCGAGGGCGTCGATCTCGCGGACCAGGTTGCCCTTGGCGGGTCCGCCGATGGCGGGATTGCAGGGCATGGTGGCGATCGTCTCGCGCGTGCCCGTGGCGAGCATCGTGCGACAGCCCAGGCGAGCGGCGGCAAGCGCCGCCTCGCAGCCCGCATGCCCACCGCCGATGACGATCACGTCCCAGTTCATCCCGGCCTTCCCCTTTCATGGCGCGCAAAGCCTCCATGTTACACGCCATGGCCCGCTCCTCAAAGCGACCATGGATCTTGGCGATCCGGCCGTTCCGGGAACGGGGCCTCCTCCCTAGCATGAACCCGCAAGGGAGGGATGGAGCATGCGATCGGAGAGGTGGACCACCGCCACCGTACTCACGCTGTGCGTCGTGGCGGCCCTGGTGGGGGCCAATCTCGCCAAGAACCGCGCGGAGCGGGTCGGCGGGCCCAACCCCTGGGTGATGCCCAAGTAAGACAAAAGGGCCCCGCTGGGGCCCTTTACTGCGATCGAGATATGGAGCGGCTCGTAAACTGGCTGCTTAGTGCAAGTTCTTTCTTAAGCTCGCACCCGATCGGCTTCGGATGACCGACATGAAATAGAACCACGACCTACGTTCACGAATTGTCGTTTCCGACCACCCGAAGGGGGTCGACAGGCCCTCCTTTGCATCTCACTCGGTTAACTCTCCACTCCTCCTATACCCAAGCGATCGCGCGAATTATGGTGACAAATGTCACCAACTCGCGAGACGGTCTCGGGGTGGGCCTTGGAGCCGCAAAAAAATCTTCGCGCCCGTCCCGAGAGCACTGGGCGGATCGGCAGTCCCGAAAGCGAGATGGCAAGATGCTTAGTGGCCGTCCTTCATCTCAGCCAGCTTGTAGTTCCCCTTGGCGGCGAGCATGATCCCCTGCTGCACGAAACTGTTGGCCAGCGCACCGGCGTAGCAGACCGGGGCCGTCAAGAGGAACCCACCGACCTCACCGAGCACGGCCGGGGCATCATCCTTACCGCCAGCGCCCACCACGGAACCCACCGCGCGACCGGCCGCGTGGCCCGCATCCTCCGCCACTCGCGAGCACTTTACCCCAGCCCCGAACCCGTCCTCGATGCGCCTCTGGGCCTGATTGCGCGTCGTCTCGAAGCGATCCCGGGCCAGCTCGAGCTTTTGCTCGCGGGTCGGCGCGGGGGCCTGAGGCGCCATGGCGGCGGGACGGATCGCGGTGGCGGGACGCGTGGTCTGGGTGATCGCAGCCATGGTGAAGCTCCTTTTACATGCAGGAAGGTGTTCTTGAAACAGTTATCAGGCTGTTAAGTAAACTGCTTTCTTATGACCTGGCTAAGTTTGTCTTAAGTTAAGCATGGCGAGTCGCGCTTTAGTCGGCACATGGCAGGCTCCGTGCGCCGAAACGCCTCCCCGGGCATCGGAAGGATTGTGGGCTCCTTGGCTCAGGCGATCGCCCGTCCCAGAAACAAGGCGCCATCCCTCCTGACCCGTTTGACAAGCCTGGAGGCATGGCGTACAGTCGACGTGGGCAAATCGGACCATTTTTGTCTGATTTGCGGACTGACGCCGGGACCGGGCCATGAAACTCACCAAAGCGACCGAATACGGCATCCTCACCATGCTCTTCCTGGCCAAGGCGCCAGCCGGGCAGCTCTCCGACAGCGCCGGCATCGCCGAGCGCGAGGGGATTCCCGCGTCGTTCTTGAGCAAGCTGGTGCCGTCCCTCGTGCGGGCGGGGCTGGTGCGATCGCAGCGGGGTTCCAGTGGCGGCATCGAGCTCGCGCGGCCCGCCGAGACCATCACGCTGCGGGCCATCGTCGAAGCCATCGAAGGCGAGATCGCCGTCAATGACTGCACGGGCAGCCAGCCTTACGCCTGCTTCCGCAGCGGCTGCGCGATCCAGGGGGCGCTCCAGATGGCCCAATCCCGCTACCTGCAGGTGCTCGCGGACTATACCCTGGCGAGCCTGGTGGCCACCGAACGCCCCGTCGCCCTTTCCATGATCGGCGAGACCTCAGGAGGTGCCGAATGATCTACCTCGACAACCATGCCACCACGCCCGTGGACCCGCGGGTCCTGGAGGCCATGCTGCCCTACTTCACCGAGCACTTCGGCAACCCCGCGAGCCGCAACCATGCCTTTGGCTGGGCGGCCGAGGAGGCCGTCGAGAAGGCGCGCGTGCAGATCGCCCGCCTGATCGGCGCCCGCGATGAGCGCGGCGAGCCCTCCGGCAAGGAGATCATCTACACCTCGGGCGCCACCGAGTCGATCAACCTGGCCCTCAAGGGCGTGGCCGAGCTCTACCACGAGAAGGGCAAGCACCTCATCACGACGGCCATCGAGCACAAGGCCACCCTCGACACCTGCGCCCACCTGGAGCGGCACGGCTTCGAGGTGACCTACCTGCCGGTCGATCGCTTCGGCCTGGTGGACGTGGAGGCCTTCAAGGCGGCGCTCCGGCCGGACACCATCCTCGCGAGCGTCATCCACGGCAACAACGAGATCGGCACCCTGCAGGACGTCTCCGCCCTCGGCGAGCTATGCCGGGCCAACGGGACGCTCTTCCACGTGGACGCCGCCCAGACGGTGGGCAAGGTGCCCCTGGACGTCAACGCCATGAAGATCGACCTGCTGTCGATCTCGGGCCACAAGATCTACGGGCCCAAGGGCGTGGGCGCCCTCTACGTGCGCCGCAAGAACCCGCGGGTGCGCCTGGCCCCCTTGATCCACGGCGGCGGCCACGAGCGCGGCATGCGCAGCGGCACCCTGAACGTGACGGGCATCGTCGGGCTCGGCAAGGCATGCGCCATCGCCGAGGCCGAGCTGGATGCCGAGATCAAGCGCCTCACGGACCTACGCGATCGCCTCTACCGCCAGATCACCGAGGCCCTCGACGAGGTCTACCTCAACGGTCACCCCACCTGCCGCCTGCCCGGCAACCTGAACATGAGCTTCGCCTTCGTCGAGGGCGAGAGCCTCATGATGGGCATGAAGGGCATCGCCGTCTCCTCGGGCTCGGCCTGCACCTCGGCCTCGCTGGAGCCGAGCTACGTGCTGCGCGCCCTGGGCATCGGCGACGACCTCGCGCACACATCGATCCGCTTCGGCATCGGCCGCTTCAACACCGAGGCCGAGATCGACGAGACCGCCCGGGTGGTCATCGAGCAGGTCCGGCGCCTGCGCGACATGTCCCCCCTCTACGAGATGCACAAGGATGGGATCGACCTGACCACCGTGAAGTGGCAGGCCCACTAGGAGACCCCCGTGTCCTACAGCGATCAAGTCATCAACCACTACGACTCCCCCCGTAACGTGGGCTCCTTCCCCAAGGACGAGCCGGGCGTGGGCACGGGGATCGTGGGCGCTCCCGAGTGCGGCGACGTCATGAAGCTGCAGATCAAGGTCGACGAACAGACAGGGGTCATCGCAGACGCCAAGTTCAAGACCTTCGGCTGCGGCAGCGCCATCGCGAGCTCCAGCCTCGCCACCGAGTGGCTCAAGGGCAAGACCCTCGACGAGGCTCTCGCCATCAAGAACACGGACATCGTGCGCGAGCTGGCCCTGCCTCCCGTCAAGATCCACTGCTCGGTGCTGGCCGAAGACGCCATCCGCAAGGCCATCGGCGACTACCAGCGCAAGGCCCAGCCCGGCCAGGAGTCGTAGCATGCCGGGCGAGCCGAGCTACTTCGACCTCTTCGACCTGCCCGAACGGCTCGAGCTCGATCGCCAGGATCTCGACGCGCGCTACCATGCGCTTGCCCGGGCGCACCACCCGGACCGTTTCGTGACCAAGGGCCCGGCGGCCCAGTCGGAGGCGGCCGAGCGCATGGAGCGCATCAACCGCGCCTACCGCACCCTGAAGGATCCCTGGGAGCGTACCCGCTACGTGCTCTCCGCCCACGGCGCGGACCTGTCCCGGGCCCAGGTGCCCGTGGCACTCGCCGAGGAGTACTTCGAGATCCAGGAAACCCGCGAAGAGCTGCGCGA
>DATNQJ010000006.1:0-8911 GCA_036704085.1 Stenomitos sp. | reverse complement strand
ACCGTTGCTGCCGTTGGCGCCGGTGTTCGAGTTGGGCCGTTCAATCCCGCCGTTGCCGTAGTTGCCCGAGGTGGGCTTGACGTCTTCGGCCTGGAACATGGCCATCTCGCCGGGGCCGGGCACGTACTGCCGCGGGCCTGTGGGCTGCGCGGCCGGCATCTGGACCGCCGGAGCGTAACCTGCCGGGTACATGGGCTGTCCGTTCGGGCCAACTGGAACCATGGGCTGGCCATTGGGGCCCACCGGGTAGATGGGCTGACCGTTCGGACCGACTGGGACCATGGGCTGACCATTGGGACCGACCGGATAGAGGGGCTGGCCATTGGCTCCCACCGGATAGAGGGGCTGGCCATTGGGATCCACCGGGTAGCCGGGCATGGGCTGCACGGCCGGAGCGTACCCCGCCGGAGCGGTGCCGGGCTGCTGGCCGATGGTGCCGATGGGTTGCGGTGTCCCCGCGGCGGCCGGCTGGGCCGTGGGCTGGATGGTGGCCTGATCGATTGTTGGCGTCGTCGCGGTGCCCGGCAGCGCACCGATGGCCTGCTGGGTGCCAGTCTCACCGCCTGCGGCCACCTCGACTCCGGAAAGGATGGCTTCGGCGCCGCGCGGCTGCGTGTTGAGGGCGACCTCCTCGGCACCCGAGGTGTCGGTGTTCGGCAGGTCCAGCGGGACGGCCGTCCGCTTCTCCTTGGCGCTCTGGATCAGGGTGTCGGGAACGCCCATCTGGTTCAGGGCGTACTCCATCATGTCCAGCTGCTGCTTGGCGTCGGTCTGGTCGTTGCCCTCGGGCATGGAGCGCACGGAGGAGTTGGCCTCGGTGAAGGCATCGAGCGCCCGCTGCATGCAGTCGATCTGGAAGGCGCGCACGTCCTCGGCGGGCAGCTGCTTGGCCACCTTCTTGGAGTCCTGGTAGGCACGCAGGGCCGAGTTGAAGGAGTTGCTCGCGTCCTGGAAATGCTGCTGCTCGTTGGGAGCGGTCGAAGGGTACTGGGCCAGGTAATTGGCGAAGATCTGGTCGACCTTGCGCTCGTAGGTCTTGCGGTCGGTGTCGCTTTCGGGAATCAGCGCCAGCATCTTGCGCGCCGAATCGACGACCCGCTGGGAGACTTCCTTGCCCTTGCCGCCCGCAGCCTCGGGGGCCAGGATGGTCGCGTTGTCGATGTATTCCTTGGCAGCCAGGACGACCTTGTTGGAAGCCGTCGTCGTGCGCGCCGGGTCGATGGGCTTGGCGTCGGGGGCCCGCAGCTTGATGGTGTCGCCGGGGTAGATGAGGCGGCCGTCGGTCGCGCGCTTCTTGCCGGAGGCGTCGGTGCCGTCCTGGAACAGTTCGGGATTGTGGGCCTTGATCTGCTCGAGGCTCACCTGGTTGCGCGCCGCGATGACGCTCAGGGAGTCGCCCTTCTTGACCGTGACGGTCTCGGGCAGGGCCGACCGGGTGTCCGTGGTGGGCTTGGGAGTGGCAGGCTGCGCGGCAGGCGTCTCTCCAAGGCCGGCGGCGATGATCGACTCGGGCCGCGTGGGGGCCGCCTGAGCCGGTGACGTCTGGACCGGGGGACGGGCCCCGCCGGTGCTATCTGCCGCTCTGACCATGAGCGCCACTCCTTTCGACCTGGGACGAGTTAAAGGGCACCTATCAAACCCAGGCATTTGAAGTCTTTGGCCGCTTTCGCGGCTGGAAGGAACAGCTTTGCTAGGCGCCCTTACCTTTATCTTTCCCGGAAGACCCTTCCTTGTCACTTTAAACGACATTTAACATCCGACGAAGAAACGCCGGGTGGCATTGCCACCCGGCGTTCTTGAGGAGGTTCCTAGGCGTGGAACTTGCGAACCTTGCCGTCCTTGTAGGTGGCGGTCCCCTTGCCCGACGAGTCCCACTGGATGGTGGCGATCTCGACGGCCGGATCGTTCGAGAGGTCCTCGATCTTGCCCGTGCCGGACTTGTCCGCGTTGTAGTTCAGGGTGATGCGCTGCTTGGTCTTGGTGTTCTCCGTGACGCGCACCTTGCTCTTGTCGGGGTTCTGGGTCGTGGTGGTGGTGACGACCGTGCCGTCGGGCTTGGTCAGCTCACCCTTGCTGACCTTGACGCCCGTGGCCGCCTCAACGGTAGTGTCGAGCTTGTAGTCCCCGCGCTTGTTCTTGGCGGTGGTGAGCACGTGAGTCGCCCGGCCGTGGTCGTAGCCCTCAGCGATCCGGCTCCGGGAGACCGCCTCGCCAGCGGACGTGGTGAGGGTCATGCTCGTTTCGGAACGGAAGAGCTTGCGCGAGACGTAGCTGCGCACCATGGAGCCCGAGCCCGTCGAGCCGTTCGGCGTCACCTTGTAGGTCACCTGGACCATCAGCGTCTTGGCGCCGGCCGGCACCTCCGCCGAGGAGGTCGCCTCCGTGGGGGCGCTGAAGCCTTCGTCCATGAGGACCTTGCCGTCGGCTGCCGTTCTCAGCACCTGAATCGAGCCGTCCATGAAGTAGTTGCGGACCGTGGTCGAGCCGTCCTTGTTGGTGCGGGTGACGCTGCGGCGGACCTGGGGCCCTGCGGGCGGCTGGTCCCCACCGGTGGGATCGTCCTCCTCGAAGGCGGCGTCCATGTCGTCGAGGTCCGCCTGGATCGAAAGGAAGCCGAACTCCTGGTCCACGAAGGACTGGGCCTGGACGTAGCGGTCCGCCGTCACCATGCGTCCGGTCGGCACCTGGCCGCAGCCGGTCATCAGGCCGACGGCCAACCAGAGTCCAAGCAACCGCTTACCATACATGGACGGGGACCTCCTTCGACTGATCGCGGGCCGCTGGCCCGGGGGAACGATGGAAGGGTTATCTTTTGTTAAGAACGCGTCATTGTGTGTTTAGCTTTTAAGCTTGGGTTAAGCTTGTCCGGAACGCCCGCTACCCCGCTGTAGGGGCGGGTATAACTGCTCTGAATAAGGTCCGTCCCGTTGTCGGACGACCCTTCACACGATCCGATGGGGGTGCACATGGGGCCGCTCTGGGCCTGGGTAATCTTATGGTTGGTCTCGACGTACGGCTTGGTGCTGCTGTTGCGTCGGGCCCTGGCCAGGACGGCCGCCGAACCCGTTTCCGTGCTGGTCGCGACCCCAAAGCCGGTCGTGGCGACGCTGGAGGAGGCTCCGCCGGAACCCGCTCCGGAAAGCGAGTTCCCCTCTGAGGGCTTGGACCTCGCCGCGGACGTGCCGACGGCAGAGGGCGAGCCCCTTCACTCCCTTGTAAAGGATGAGGGCGACCTCGAGCCCGTGGAGGCGATCAACGAGCCGGAGTCGAAGGTTGCCGGGCCCGACGAACCCCTGCAGTCGTCTGATCTGGAGAACACCGAGCCCGACGAGCCCCTGCAGCCGTCTGATCTGGAGAACACCGAGTCCGACGAGCCCCTGCTGCCGCCTGATCTGGAGGTCTCCGAGCACGAGGCCCCACTCGGCCCGTCGGAGTCCGGGATCCGTGAGACGGAGGAGCCCCTCACGAGCGAGCCATGGACCCAGGGGAAGGAGGACGGGAGCACCGAAGCCCCTTGGATCCAGGAGAAAGCGAGCCACGAGGCCGGCGAACCCTGGAGCCGGGAGCCGGGGGAGACCCTTTACGTCGCTTCGGCGGGCGCCGAGGAGGACGAGGCGGACGAGACGGAGCCCATCCAGTATCGCTCGATCGATCTCGAGACGCTGACGATCGGTTTGGAGGCCTCCGAGGTCCAGGAGCTCTACGGCCTTCCCGGTCATCTGAGCAAGGTCGGGGAGGACGGCGAGCAGTGGCGCTACCACCTCAACGCGGCCGACGACCAGGGGAACGGGATCGAGGGAGTGCTCGTGCTGGAGTTCCAGAGGGGGCGCCTGGTACGCAAGGCCCTCGAAGAGAACGACGCCGATGCCTAAAGAAGAGGGGGGCCCGCAGGCCCCCCTCTTGGCGTTTAGTGCGCCGGGTGCATCTCCTTGAGCCAGCCGAGCAGCTTCTCGGCCGCGGGATAAGCGCCGCCCTTGCGCTGGATCGCGTCCTCGAGGTTCTCCATCGCGTCGTGCAGGCCTTCATGGCCGCCCATGTTCACCGCCTCCTCGAGCTTCTCGCGCACGCCCTTCTCCTTGAAGGTCAACAGCGCGAGCGCATGGTTGTAACGGCCCTGGGGCGTTCCCTTCGCGAGCTTCGAGAAGCGCAGCGCGGGCTCCTTGTTGCCGAGGAGGGTGTGCAGCCAGCTCAGGCTCACGATGACCCGGATGTCGTTGGGGTTCTCCTTGTAGAGGTCCTGGAACCAGGCGAGCACCTCCTCGAGGGGAGCGCCGTCCTCGTAGCGCTTGAGGCCTTCCTGGTAACGGTCTTCGGTGGTCGGGGTCGTCATGACGAGTCGGATCTCCTCTTTCGGATGGAAGGGATGGGATGGGCTTGCCTCAATCATAGGCATGGGGACGCTCGGCGGCAAGGGTGGCGACCATGCAAGCCTTCGTCAAACTCCACGCAACAAGACTGTGATCTATGTCCGTTAATTTACTGTTCCATCTCGGTATAATCCCCTTAGGACCAGGGGAAAGGCCGCATGGCGACCGCCCGAGCCATGACCTGAACGGAGATCCGGACGATGTATCACTTTCAGGGCAAAGTACGCTTTCTAGCGGGCCTCCTGTTGGCCGGCATGGTCATGGCCGCCACCGAGACCGGCTTTCCGGCCAAGGCGCAGAGCGACGACTGGACGCATGCCGAGACGGGCCGCCTGCCCCTCCGGGCCGTCGACAAGCCCGAGGTGACCTGGATGCCGTCCCCCAACTTCGATGCGCGCCCCGAAGGGGCCGTCATCGACATGATCGTCATCCACGACACGGAGACGCCCGGCGTGCGGGATTGCCGCACGATCTCGCGGCACTTCGCGAGCCCCAAGAGCCGGGTCAGCGCCCACTACATCATCGGCAAGGACGGCGAGATCGCCCAGTGCGTTCCCGATGACCTGCGCGCCTGGCATACGGGCGAGAGCTACTTCATGGGCGAGGACCACCTCAACGATCGCTCCATCGGCATCGAGCTGGTCAACGGCCAGACGGGTGACGATCCCTTCACCAACGCCCAGTACCGCTCGCTGATCCGGCTGGTATCCTATCTGGTCAACGCCTACGACGTCCCCATGGAGCGCATCGTGGGCCACAAGGACATCACCCTCAAGCCCGAGGTCAAGAAGGACCCTGCCACCAACTTCAGCTGGTCGCGCCTCCTGGGCGGCGTCAAGACGACCCTCGCGGTCGCGAGCGTGCGCGAGGCGGAGCTGCACCGCTAGCCCGCCGCGAGCCTCCCCCCTTCACCCCCGGCCTCCGGCCGGGGGTTTTTGCGTGCTGTCAACGCGCCCCTTGCGTCCCTGACGTTTTATGTTCAAAATAAAGATACGTTAAGAGTGTATTAAACAGGAGGCTTCCGATGAATCCGAATAACCGGCTGATGGGCGTGGTGCTGGGCCTTGCGATCGCGGGCCTCGCGGGCTGCGGACAGGCGCCCACGGGC
Organism: Stenomitos sp.; assembly: GCA_036704085.1. Classification (GTDB taxonomy): domain Bacteria; phylum Cyanobacteriota; class Sericytochromatia; order S15B-MN24; family UBA4093; genus DATNQJ01. Next base: position 3,436 of record DATNQJ010000006.1, on the reverse strand, counting down.
GTGCGTGGCACCACCAACAGCCAGGTCGCCGCGACCTCGACGGCCGCCCTCAAGGCGGGCTTCACCCGGGTCCACCAGGCCATCTTCGCCAAGCTGGACGCCAACCATGACGGCACCATCGATGAGTACGAGGCCGGACCCACCATCCCCCTCAACATCTTCACCAAGCTCGATCGCAACGGTGACGGCAGCATCAGCCAGGAGCAGTTCATCGAGTTCGCGACCGCGGGCGGCTTCTTCACCGGCAACGACACCGAGGACAAGTTCTTCGTGCGGATGCGCGATTACCTCGCCACCGCCTTCACCAAGCTCGATCAGCCGGTGGGCGGCGCGTTCTCCCGGGGCGACGGCTTCCTGAGCCGCGAGGAGCTCTCGGACAAGGCGCTGGCCAAGCTTGGCCTCGGCTTCCGCTACCCGACCCTCAACATCCAGACCACGCTCGTGACGGTCACCGACGACCTCTACAAGGCCGACGACAAGACCGGTGACGGCAAGCTCAGCCAGGGCGAGTTCGAGGACCTCTACATCGACATGGTGGTCGCCGCCCTCAAGTAGTCGCAGGCCAGCTCCACCACGAGGCCGGGCAGTTGCCCGGCCTTTGCTAATGCGCGCCGGGCCGACTGGGTATAAGGGTAAGACGCCGTTCCTTTCTAGAAAGCCAGGGTTTGATGCCGATCAACATTCCCGTCAAGCAGAACCAGCGGCTGGAGCAGCTGCTCGCGCGCATCGAGCACGATGCAGAGCTCGCCCAGTACTGGCGGTGCGCGAACATCAACGCCGTGGATCGCATGAAGATGAGCGATCACGGCTACGTGCACGTCAAGATCGTCGCCAACATGGCCGTCAAGCTCATGCGTCTCCTGGTCGACGCGGGCATCGAGCCGAGCGTGGTCAAGGACCACGGCCTCACGCCCGATGACGCCGAGGTGGTGGTCGTCCTGGCCTCGCTCATGCACGACCTCGGCATGGCGGTCCACCGGGACAACCACGAGACTTACAGCCTCTTCATCGCGAACCGCCAGTTGCCCAAGCTGCTCACGGGCATCTACGAACAGGCGGATCTGCTCACCATCATCTCGGAGGTGCTGCACGCCATCATCGCCCACCGCCCCGACGAGCAGTGCCTGACCATCGAGGCGGGCGTGGTCAAGGTGGCCAACGCGCTGGACATCTCGCAGGGGCGATCGCGCATTCCCTTCGAGGCCGGCAAGGTCAACATCCACTCGGTCTCGGCCATGGCCATCGACGCGGTGCACCTCAAGAAGGGCGAGTCCAAGCCGGTGCTCATCGAGATCATCATGAACAACTCGGCAGGCATCTACCAGCTCGACGAGCTCCTGAAGCACAAGCTCAAGAGCAGCGGCATCGAGGGGTACCTCGAGGTGGAGGCCCGCATCGAGGGCGAGACGGACAAGAAGCTCATCCGCCTCTACAACCTGTAAGCCGTACGGGCCGCGCATCGCGCGGCTCCTTTTTCTAGGGGGTGAAGCGTACGAGCACCCGCTCGATGCTCGCGGTGGCCACCGCGCTCGCGGTGGCGTTGCCCGAGCCGACCTCGACGGACTGGGTGGCTACGTAGTACAGCCGGACGAGCCCCTTCTGCCGGGTGTACCAGGCATAGACCGGGGCCTCGAAACCACCGCCCTCGCTCTTGAACTTCAGCGTCTCGAAGGGCCCGGCCGGCACGGTGACGGTCTCGAGTCCCACCAGCGACAGGCGGAAGGCGGGCAGGTCGGGGCTGATGGTGGCGACCTCGGCCCCGGTGGCGGTGAAGACGCCCGTGCCATAGCGCTCCTTGACGCCTCCCATGTCGATGACGACGGCCCCGTCGCTGTCCACGCGGTAGGAGGTGGTGGACACCTCCGTGAGGACCGCGCCCGTGTTGGGGTTGGACGTCACGTCGGTGGTGCGCAGCACCGCGGCGGTGGGCGTGTAGCTCGTCACCTCGACCGTGGAGCTCGAGGTCGCCAGCGTGTCTGGCAGGTTGGCCGGGTTATCGATCGAGGTCGTCGTCCGGTAGGCGGCCTTGGCCGTGGCGGACGGCGGGAAGAAAAATTCCCGCGGCTGGTAGCCCGACGCCGAGGGGGCGCCCGGGTTGGGCCCGGTGGAGGGCCAGGGCGCGCCCACCCCGCAGCCCGCGAGGAGGGAGGCCCCCAGGAGCAGGGAGCCTCCGGTCAGGACCGGGTTCCAGCGTGGCAGCATGGCGTGCTCCTCCCATCGCGACCGCTCCTAGGGCGTGAAGCTCTCGAGCCTCATGTCGTAGACGCTGCGGCCCTGCTGGGCCTGCTGGGTCTGCTGCGGGCCCTGACCCTGGCCCTGACCGGCGGGAATCGTGAAGGTCTCGTCGGCGTGCTGGCGCACGATGCCCACGCCCCGGGCCAGCCAGATATCGGTCGGCGTGGCTCCCTGGACGGCGGGACCTTCCTGGAGGTGCACGGTCTGGTAGGTGCCCGCCGGGACGGTCACGGCCTCGGTGCCGACCATGCGCGCGCGGATCTCGGGGATTTCCGAGCCCGAGGCCGGGGCGACCATGTCGCCCGCTGCGGTGAAGACCGCGTTCGAGTGCCGCACGCTGCCGCCGTCCTCGGCCACGACGGTGCCGTCCGGTTCGACGCGGACCGTCGTGGTGTTGGTATCCGTGCGGGCATTCTGCCCGGTGGTGGTCACGGTGCTCCGCAGGACCGCCCGCGTCGGGCTGTAGCTCACGACCTCGACGGTCATGCGCCCACTGGTCGCGAAGTTCTGGGAGGGCAACTGGGTCGTCGCCGTGAAGCTATAGACCGCCCGCATGGTCGCAGAGGACGGGAAATAGTAGTCTCGGGCCAGGTAGGCGCCGACCTGGGTGGCCTGGAAAGGCTGCTCGACTTTGGGCGGAGTGCTCGGAGCCGGTGGTGAGCTCGACGAGCAGCCCAGCAGGATGAGGCCCGTGCCTGCGACGGTACCGGCCAGGATCCAGCGAAGTGACCGAATCATGCGGGTTTCCTCCTCTGAACATCCGGGCGTCCCTTGGCTTGCCCGGCTGTCAGGCAAGGGGACCTTCCCGCGGTGCGTCCCTACTAAATCGCAAGCGCCGGTCGGAGAGTAGGTCAGGGGAGCCCGGGTTTTGTGCTAAGATCCCCAAAAGCGCGCGAGTAGCGGCTCGCCGTCATTCGAAGGAGGCTGCCATGCTCTTTTCTGCCATGCGTGCACGCATGGGCACGGCTGTTGCCTTGGCGATGGTCCTGGTGGCCTGCGCCAGGTCGACGGGCGGTACGAAGGCCCAGACCTTTTCGCTCGAGACGCCCACGGGGAGCACCCTTCAGGTGGATCCGGCCGTGGATCATCGCGGCAAGATCCTGATCTTCTGGGCCTCGTGGTGACCGGGCTGCCGCGAGGAGGTTCCTCGCGCCAATGAGCTCGCCAAGGCTCTCGAGGGCAAGCCGGTCGATCTGATCGG
>DATNQJ010000005.1:0-5398 GCA_036704085.1 Stenomitos sp. | reverse complement strand
ACGGACCACTGGCGGTCGAGACCCAGGACGTCGGAGGTCACCTGGAGCAGGGAGCCCACCTCGTAGCCGAGGCCGGGACGGCCCAACAGGGCCAGGTACGAGAGGTCGCGGCGCAACTGGGCGTCGCTCACGTTGAGGCGGGATGCCAGCTCCTTGGACGAGACGACGTGCTCGCCCGCGCGCTCCATGTCCTGGAGCTGGTGCCGGTAGGCGGGTAGGCGGGCCAGCGTCTCTGGCGGCAGGCGACGACGGAACTTCCCCTTCATGGGTCCCCCGCAACTTTGTGCGTGTGTATACAAAGTTAGAAGTGTACCAGAAAAGCTCCGCGGATCAAAGGGAAGTTTTTCGCGATGTGCCGCGGGTCCCCGGGAGGTATTATCCGGTCGACTCGAGTTGGTGGCGGGTTTCCATCCCTGCCGTCGGCCGGAACAGCGAAGCAAAGCGCACGATTGTGGCCCATCCATGTGGCCCTGGGAGGCATCCATGACTACCGTTACGTCCAACACCCGCTGGCAAGACGCGATCGCCAAGGCGCGCGCGGAAGACGAGCTTACGCTCGAGGACATCGTGGCCTTGCTGGAGAGCGACGCCGAGCAAGCCGAGGAGCTCTTCGCGGTCGCCGACGGGATCCGTCGTCGCTACACCGGGGACTGGGTGCACCTGTTGGGGGTGATCGAGTTCTCGAACATCTGCCAGAACCAGTGCGGCTACTGCGGCCTGCGGGCCCCCAACCGGGCCATCGAGCGCTACCGGATGACGGTCGCCGAGATCGTGGAGGGCGCCAAGAAGGCGGAGGCCATGGGGCTCAAGACCATCGTGCTGCAGAGTGGCGAGGATGCCGGGTTCACCATCGACCGGGTGGAGGAGACGATCCGCGCCATCAAGGCGGAGACCAAGCTCGCCATCACGCTCTCCATCGGGGAGTGGTCGCGTGAGGACTATGCCCGCATGCGCCGGGCCGGCGCCGACCGCTACCTGCTGAAGCTGGAGACCTCGGATCCGGATCTCTTCATGGCGATCCATCCAGACGGCGGCTACGGGCCGCGCATGCAGGCTCTTCAGGACCTGGTGGCCGAGGACTTCCTGGTCGGATCCGGCACTCTTGTCGGCCTGCCGGGCCAGACCACCGAGATGCTCGCCCGCGACATCCTACTCTTCAAGGAGTACGAGATCGATCTGATCGGCGTCGCGCCCTTCGTGCCCAACCCCCACACGCCGCTCGGCGAGCATGCGCCCGGCTCGGTCGATCTGACCCTCAAGATGATGGCCGTGACCCGGATCGTGACCAAGAACGCCCACATCCCCACCATGACCGCCCTCACGACCCTCGATCCCGAGGCCCGCGAGAAGGCCTGGCGGGCGGGCGCCAACGAGTCCATGCCCATCCTGACGCCGGGCGAGTACCGGGAGCACTACCAGATCTATCCCCAGCGCGCGGCGGCCGCGGCCGACCCGCGGGAGACGGTGGGCGACATCGGGGAGCAGGCGGCCGCAGCCGGACGCTGGGTCTCGCCGGGCTTCGGTGAGAGCCTCAAGCATCCTCCCTACGCTCAGTTCTAAGCCATCCCCCACCGGCCTCGCAGGGCGGGCGGATCCCTCGGGATCCGCCCGCCCCTCCGTGTGCGGCCCGGTCCGTCTCCTGCGATCTTCTAATCCTCGGGCGTTTCGGACCGGATCGGGCCGGATTCGACGCCGGAAAAACGTTGGCTCCGTGGATTGTACGCTAGTGACCGCCCGAGCCCGATGCCACGATAGGAGCCAGGCTGGCGTGACCACCCGGGCATCCGCCGGCCCGTGCAGAGCCCGGTATGGGGACATAGTCCATGGCTACCATTCCAACCCCCATGCAGCCAGTGCCTGCTCGCGCCTCGAGAGCGCTCCTGCGCTTCTGGAGCTCCACGGGCGTCGGCATCGGGCTCATGCTGGCGATCGCCGCCGCGAGCATCCTGGGCACGATCGTGCCGCAGGGTGACCCGACGGCCCTCGATCACCTCCAGCTCTCCGAGCCGGTGCGGAGCGTCCTCTCGGCCCTCGATGCCACCAACGTCTATGCGTCAGGATGGTTCCTCGTCCTGTTGGGCCTCTTCTTCCTGAACCTGTTGGTTTCGACCGTGCGGGTCGTGCTGCCGCGCCTGCAGGTCGCCCTTCGTCTGCCGCCCGAGGTGCCCCTGGCCGCCCAGGCCAATCACCCGGTCCGGCTCTTCGTCCAAACCCCCGAGCTCGCACGGGTCGCAAGCGCGCTCCGCGCGCGTGGCTATCGCGTCTTCGAGGGCAAAGGTGGCGGGCTCGTCGCCCACAAGGGCCGCTGGAGCCGCCTGTCGGCCCTGGTCACCCACGTCGGCCTGTTCATCCTCCTGCTCTCGGCCCTCTTCACCGGGCTGACGGCCATCAAGTCCCGGATCTCGCTCATGCCGGGCGAGTCAATGCCGGTCCAGCAAGTCGTCGGAGACTTTGCGCAGCGCCGGGGGCCCCTGGCCCCGGACAAGCGCGGCTGGGGCGTGCGCCTGGACAAGTTCTGGATGGAGCACTACGACCCCGATACGGTCAAGCAGTTCTACAGTGACCTGTCGATCGTCCGGGACGGCCGCGTGGTGGCCCAGAAGCGCATCTGGGTCAACGAGCCCTTCACCTACGACGGCATCTGGTTCTACCAGTCCTTCTGGGGACTGGGGGGGCTGGATCTGTCGATCGGCGGCAAGCCCCAACGGGTCGAGCTGAGAGATGGCAAGCCGATGGGCCTCAAGGGATCGTTCACCCGTCCGGTCACCATCGGCAAGGGTCAGTACATCCTCTACCTGGGCTCCGAGCGCATGCCCCTCATCCTGATGAAGGTGCTCGCCGGCGGCTCGCCGCAGCCCGTCGCCCAGATGGGGCCCGGTCAGACCATGACCCTCGAGGGCACGCCCTTCCGCTATGAGGGGCCGGCCTACTACAGCGGCCTGCAGGCCAAGTCCGACGCGGGCATTCCGGGCATCTACACGGGCTTCGGCGTGATCATCCTGGGGACGGCCCTGGCCTTCTTCAGCCTGCGCCAGGTCTGGGCCAACCCGGTGGAGGGGGGCTTCCTCCTGTCCGGCCGATCGAACCGTGGCTCGGACGGGCTCTTGCGCGAACTTTCCAGCGTCGTCTCCCAGTGTGCCCCGGTGGCAGTGAAAGAAGGTCTTCCGTCATGATCCAGTTCGAGCAGACCCTGGTCACCGTCCTGTTGTGGGCGGTCCTCGCCAGTTCGGCCCTCTTCCTCGTCGAGCAAGTCATGTCCCAGGTATGGGCCGGCACCGTCGCCCGGGTGGGCATGGGCCTCGGGCTCGTCGCCTCGGCGGGCTCGATGGTGGTGCGGTACGTCTATGCCGGCTACCCGCCCCTTTCGAACCTCTTCGAGTCGCTCATCTTCCTCATCTTCGGCGCGCTTCTGATCTTCGTGGTCGTCGACCTGATGCTGAAGCCTAAGTACCTGGGCATGGTGGCAGCCCCCCTGGTCTTCTTGCTCATCGGCTTCGCCTCGGTCCTGCCGGCCCGCCTCAAGGATGCCCACCCCTTGATGCCGGCGCTGCAGAGCTACTGGCTCAAGATCCATGTGAGCCTCATGATGCTCTCGTACTCGGCCTTTCTTCTGGCCTTCGCCACGGCGGCCGCCTACCTGGTCCTGTACTACGTCGGCGCCCGCAAGGCACGCCTGGCGACCGATGGGGGCCCGGCCCTGGCGAGCGCCCCGCAGGTGGCGGGGATCAGCCTGACCATGCCGGCCTCCTCCGGTGAGGCGCCCGCGGGCCGCGAGGGCCAGCTGGCGTTCCTGGACGATCTGACCTTCCGCCTCATCCTCGCGGGCTTTCCCGTGCTCGGCCTCGGCATCGTGACGGGCGGCGTGTGGGCGAACCATGCGTGGGGCACCTACTGGAGCTGGGACCCCAAGGAGACCTGGGCCCTCATCACCTGGCTGATCTACGCGGGCTACCTGCACGCGCGTGGCCTGCGCGCCTGGCGCGGCCAGAAGGCCGCCTGGCTGTCCGCCATCGGCTTCATCTCGGTCATCGTGACCTATCTGGGCGTCAACTACCTCTCGAGCAGCCTGCACACCTACGGCAAGCTGCTCTAGAACAAGCCCCAGCGAAACAGGAAAGCCGGCAACGCCCCCTTGGGGGCGTTGCCGGCTTTCCCGTTACTTGAGCCTGCTTGCAGGGGCTGAATTACGTCCGCTCGAGCCCCGCACCCCACCCGTTCGTCTTGAACGGGTGGACGCAAATGGCCTTTCCCTCCGTGCATGAGCCCCCGCGGGGTCAGCCAGGCTTGGCGATCTCAGCTGTTCACCCCCTTCGATAAGCTCAGGACTGGCTTCGACATGCTCAGGGTGAGGGGGCGGGGAAAGGCAAATGACTGCGCCCCGATGTCAACCTAGATCAGTGAGAGCTAGGTCAATCAACCTGAAGTAGCCGCTCGTCATTCCGCCGAAACCCGGAATCCAGGGTTGGCTCACGGGGCGTAGGTCCTGGCCCCCGGCTTTCGCGGGGTGACGGACATCTCCGTCTAGCCAATAAGCCCAGGCTCACGTCGCTCTGGTCCGGCGGAGCGGGCCCTCGTGGGGCCTGGAGGCCCGCAACGACAGAGAGCCCCCCGGCACGGGCCGGGGGGCTCGGAGGGCTGCCTGAGCCTTACTCGTCGAAGGCCAGGCTGAGTGACACGTACTGCGTCTCGCCGGCCACCACCGTGACTGGCACCGAGGCGCGGGTCAGCTCGGCGTTGCCGCTGTCCCGAGCGATGGCCGTCACCGTGTAGTCGCCGGGCAGCACCTGCTCGAAGTTGCCGTTGGCCATGCCCGTGGCGATCTGGAACTTCGTGAAGCTGGCGGTGGCGGTCGAGTCGCCGTCCACCGATAGGTCCACGTGGTCCATGTCCTGGAGGGCCGTGGTGGTGATCCAACGGTGGCCCGCCGGGAGGGCGAACGAGACGGAGATCGCCCCGTCCATCGTCATGGGGATGGTGACACTGCCGGCGTTGGTGGTCGTCGGGACCGGGCCCGCCGTGCCGACCGTCGGCATCTGGGCACAGCCGGTAAGGCCGGCGATGCCCCCGAGGAGTAGCAATCCGACGATTGCCGGTTGCGTCCACTTCATGGTTCTAACCTCGTCGTGTTTCTCACTAACGGATGGGAAGGGGACCAGCCGGTCCCCTTCCCGGTCACCTCGAGCCCTACCGTCGCCGGTCGGGCCCAAGGGCGACGGCTCCTACTTCAGTGCCGCGAGCGACTGCTGGATGAGCGTCTTGACGTAGGACGGGTTGTGGATGCCGCCTGCTTCCTCGCCGGTCAGCAGGACGTAGTTCCAGTTGGCACCGTTGTACGCCGTCATGTGGTCCGACCAGCCCCGATAGCCGCTGATCGCCAGGTAGTTGGTCTTGGCCGATT
>DATNQJ010000004.1:0-12315 GCA_036704085.1 Stenomitos sp. | reverse complement strand
CATGGCCACTCCGCTCGTGACGCAGCGCGAGATCCTCGGCATCTTCCTGGTCGGCACCAAGGAGCCGCACGCCTTTTCCGACAGCGAGCAGGAGCTCCTGGTCGATCTGGCCCAGCAGGCCACGGGTGCCTTCATTACCGGCAAGCTCTACGGTCAGACCGTCGAGGAGAAGCAGCGTGCGGACCGTATGGTCGAGCAGCTCAAGTTCCTCAACGAGGCCATGGGGGCGATCGGCCAGCACCTCAACGTGGCCACCGCTTGCGAGATCCTGGCCGCCCACCTGCCCAAGTTCGTGGCGACCGAGCACTGCTCGATCTTCTTGCGCAAGGGGGAGCTGTGGCAGTTCGTCGCGGGCGATCGCCACGGCCTCGAGGAGCCGCCCATCGCCTGGCGCGAGGCCGTGAGCGCCCATCCGCAAGCCAAGAGCCTGGTGCTGAGCGCTCAGCAGCTGGCCGGCACCCCTTACCAGGGCGCTTCCCGGGTGGTGGTCCTGCCCCTTTCGACGCAGCAGGAGGCGACCGGGTTGGTGGTCCTCTCCTCCGCCGCGGAGATCGACGCAACGGCCCTGGAGCTCGTGGAGACGCTGGTGGGCCACACGGCCCTCACCATCGCCAACGCCCTGATGGTCGAGAAGGTCGAGCAGCAGGCCATCACGGACGGTCTGACCGGTGTCTTCAACCGCCGCTACTTCAACGATCGGCTGGACACCGAGCTGCAGCGCTCCCTGCGCTATAGCCACCCGGTCAGCCTGATCATCATGGACATCGACTACTTCAAGAAGGCGAACGATGTCCTGGGACACCTGGGCGGCGACACGGTGCTCAAGCAGCTGGCGGCGCTGCTCAAGGAGAAGGTGCGCAAGGTCGACATCATCGCGCGCTACGGCGGCGAGGAGTTCGCGATCATCCTGCCCGAGACCCCGCACGAGTCGGCGCTGTTCGTCGCCGAGAAGATCAGGGCGTGGATCGAGGAGTTTCCCTTCACCGACCAGGAGAAGCTGCCGCACAAGGTCATCACCTCGAGCCTCGGGGTGTCGACCTATCCGGACCATGCCGGGACGGTCGAGGGCCTCATCAGCACGGCCGACGAGGCCCTGTATCAGGCCAAGCAGAACGGCCGCAACCAGGTCGGCCGGATTCCCAAGAAGGTGGGCTAGTTCCTTCCCAAACCGCCTTTCCTGCTAGAAGCGGTACTGCTGGTGGCAGTTCGTGCAGCTGATCATGAGGGGGCCCACCTGTCGGGTCGCTCTCATCAGGTCGTTGGCCTTGGCGGCCTTGAGGAGGGTGACGAGCTGCTCATGAAAGGCCTCGTCCGCCTGGATGAAGCCTTCCAGTCGATCGGCGTTCTTCGGCAATCGATAAGTCCTGCTTTCGATCGCTTTCTCGGTCTGCTGCCGGGCCTCGTGGACCCGGTGAATGGCCGGGGGGATGGTGTCCAACCGATTATTGGCCACGGCCTCGATGACGGTCTTCATCGCGTCGTTCAGGATCCTCATCTCTTGGACCACGGGATTTCCCGCCTTGAGCTGGGAAGGGGACCGATCCGGCGCGGCCCCGGCGACACCCGCCAGGGGGAAGAGCACCAAGATCCCGGCCACGAGCGCGAGCTGCTTCATTCTTGCCTTTCCTTTCCTGAGTCCTCAAGCGGATGCGGTCATTCTAGGGCAAGCAGGCCCTGGGGCGGTATGAGCTGGCTCATTCCGCCCCAGGGAGCCACAAGAAAGGCCGCCGTGCTCGACACGGCGGCCTTCGTTCACGGCGTGGGCCTCCTCGGCAGCCGCCGGGAAGACGCCGGCGTCGAGGCTCGCCTTGGCGGGGTTGAGCCGGGCTTCCAGGTACGGAATCAGCTCCTCGATAGTGACTAGGGCGTAGTGTCGGTGTGTTGTAAGACCGGCTGCCGTAGAGCCAAGGGAATGAGGTTAGCGTACCAACACGCTCAGAGGAGCCGGCAGCGCCAGAAAATTCGGCGCCACCCAATCCGCCCCCACCTCGCGCAGGGCCTCCTCGGATTGGCTCGTCATGAGTCCCAAGCAGGAGGCCCCGGCCGCCTTGGCGGCCTGAACCCCGGGCAGGGCGTCCTCGACCACCAGGCAGCGATCCGGCGCCGCCTTGGCCCGCGCGGCTGCCGTCAGGTAGACCTCCGGGTGGGGCTTGCCCTGCCGGACGTCCACGGCGGACACCATCGCCTCGAACATGGGCAAGAGGTCCAGGCGGCCCAGCGCCAGTTGGATGTTTTCGGGCGTCGCGCTGGTCGCGAGCACGCGCGGGATCCCGGCCTTCCCGAGCGCTGTGAGAAAGGCCCTCACGCCGGCGACGGGTTCGAGTGGGCCCGTCTTCAGCTCTTGGTGGTAGATATCCTCCCGCTGGGCGGCGAGGTCGGCCACCCGGGAGGCCGTCAGGTCGGACCCGAAGAGCATGCGCACCACATCGACAGCCCGGCGGCCATCCGCCGTCCGGATCTCGGCCTCGGTGGGATCGAGCCCGTGCATGCGCGCGAACTTGGCCCAGACGTGCCGGTGGAGCGGCATGTTGTCGACGACCACCCCGTCCATGTCGAACAGCACCGCCTCGAATGGAAACGTCACCCTCACCCTCCCTCTCTGTGGATTCCCAGCCTATCATGTCGGGGCCAAGGAAAAGCGCCCCGCCAAGTGGCGGGGCGCTTTGGGAGTTGAACCTACTCGGCTGCCGCCGGGAAGATGCCGGCGTCGAGGCCCGCCTTGGCGGGGTTGAGCCGGGCTTCCAGGTAAGGAATCAGCTCCTCGATCTTCAGGCGCACCTGGGTCATGGAGTCGCGCTCGCGCACGGTGACCGCGTGGTCGTTCAGGCTGTCGAAGTCGATCGTCACGCAGTAGGGCGTGCCGATCTCGTCCTGACGGCGATAGCGCTTGCCGATGGAGGCCGTCTCGTCGTATTCGACGGACCAGCGCTCGCGCAGGGCCGCGTAGACCTTCTGCGACGGACCCTTCAGCTCGGGCTTCTTGGACAGGGGCAGGACGGCGACCTTGATGGGCGCCAGGGACGGGTGGAAGCGCAGGACCACGCGGGTCTCACCCTTCTCGTCCGTCTCCTCGGCGTAGGCGTCGACCATGAAGGCCAATGTGGCGCGATCCGCACCCGCCGACGGCTCGATGACGTAGGGGACGTACGACTCGCGCGTCTCCTCGTCGAAGTACTTGAGGTCCTTGCCCGAGAACTCCTCATGCCGCTTGAGGTCGTAGTCGGTACGGTTGGCGATGCCTTCCAGCTCCGACCAGCCGAACGGGAAGCGGTACTCGATGTCGAAGCAGCCCTTGGAGTAGTGGGCGAGCTCGTCGGCGCCCTGGCCACGCTTGCGGAGGTTCTCGGCCTTCATGCCGAGGTCCGTGTACCACTGCCAGCGGGCCGAGACCCACTCCTCGAACCACTTCTCGGACTCGTCGGGCGGGCAGAAGTACTCGATCTCCATCTGCTCGAACTCGCGGGTCCGGAAGGTGAAGTTGCCCGGGGTGATCTCGTTGCGGAAGCTCTTGCCGACCTGGGCGATGCCGAAGGGCGGCTTCTTGCGCATGGCCGTCTGCACGTTCTTGAAGTTCACGAAGATGCCCTGCGCAGTCTCGGGGCGCAGGTAGACCACCGCCGCCGAATCCTCGACCGGACCCATGAACGTCTTGAACATGAGGTTGAAGTTGCGCGGCTCGGTCAGCTCGTTGGATCCGCAGTTGGGGCAGATCATGTTCGAGAGGGCCCACTGGACCTTCTCCTTGTCCTTGAGCATCTCCTCGATCGCATGCTCGGACAGGTAGCTGTCCAGCTCGGCAGCGAAGCTCTCGGCGCCCTTCTTGACGAGCTTGGAGGTCTTCTCGCCGGCGCGCTGGGTCTTGGCGACGGCCTCGATCAGGTGGTCGGCGCGGAAGCGCTGCTTGCAGTGCTTGCAGTCCACCAGGGGATCATGGAAGGTCTCCAGGTGACCCGACGCCTTCCAGGTCTCGGGATGCATCAGGATGGCGGAGTCGAGGCCGACCACGTCCGGGCGCTCCTGCACCACGGCGCGCCACCAGGCTTGCTTGACGTTATTCTTCAGGAGGACGCCCAGGGGACCGTAGTCCCACGTGCTGCCGAGACCGCCATAGATCTCGGAGCTCTGGAAGATGAATCCCCGGCGCTTGCACAGGGAAACGATCTTCTCCATGACGTCGGTTTGGGTGGCTTGTGTCATGTCTCTCCTCGTACCTCGACAATGGGCTTCAGACCGTACGCTTAAAGGGTCTTTAAAGGCTCATTGTAGCACGAGCGAGCCTGCCGATCGGCTCGGGAGGCGAAGTGGGCGATCACCGCCACGATCTTGCGCGTGGCCCAGAGCGCGCCCACCATCAAGAGCCCGAAGACGAGGCAGCCCAGCGCGAACAGGGCGATGCCGGCCACCAACAGGGTCACCAACGATTGCATGGGATTCTCACCTCCGCCCCTCCCAGCATGCCCGATCTAAGGCTCGATTGCCTGGTCGTTCATCACTCCGGGAGAGGGCATGGATCACGTTGACGGGTTACTGTCGGATGGTCACCGAGTAGCCCTTGGCGTTGACCTCGTCGGCCACCGACAGGGCGCGATCGCGCTTGGAGTACGCGCCGATCTGCGCGTGGTACTGGCCCGTGGAGTCCTGGATCACCGCCGCGTGGATGCCCGCCGCCGACAGTTCGTCGACCATGGACTGGGCCGCGGACTGGCTGTCGTAGCTGCCCACCTGCACCCGGAAGACCTTGCCCCCCTCGGCAGGAGGCGCCGTGGGAGCCTCCGTGGGCGCCGCCTGCGGAACGTCGTCCGCGGGCACCTCGCCGCCCCAGGGATCGGGCGTCGCGGCCACCTTGGTGGCGCCGCCCGCGGGGGTCGGCGTGGCCGACGGCGCGGGGGCCGCGGCAAAGGGATCGATGGGGGCCGGGGTGGCGGTGTCCACCGGCGCGTCCGCGGCGGCCTCGGGGGTGGGGGCCGTCACCGGGATGGCGGTGGGGGCGGGGCCGACGGGCGGCTCCTTGATGGAGACCTGGGTCCCGCGGTAGGTGAACCAGAACCCGCCCGCGAACGAGGCGAGGGCGAAGACCACGAAGACCACCCAGTAGGTGGCGCTCTTACCAGTGCGGCGCCGCTTGGGCGGGGCCGGCTTGTTGAGCTGCTTTGCCAAGGGGGGTACCGACCTCCGGAAGCGAAAACGTCAGTGACGAGGGGATTATAGCATAACGGGCGTGCACCCGGAGGCCCCGGGGCACGCCTTGGCTAGGCTTTAGTCGTGTGGATGGCGACGACGTTTGGCCACTTCGAGATCGAAGGCCAGGGCCAGGTCGGATTCGTCCAGCCACGCGACGTCGAGGTCGGGTAGCTCCTCCTCCCATCGCGCCCCCGCGAGGCGCAGGGCGTAATGGTGGGAGCGCTGCACGACGGGGGCCGCATGGCTATCCACCATGATGAGCCCCGCCTCGCCATCGATGACGAAGGCCTCGTCGTAGAGGAGATCGACCTCTTCATCGCTGAGCTCGGGAGTGGCCTCGAGGCGGGTCAGGGCCTCTTCGTGCTCCTTTTCGATGAGGACGAGGTATCGCTCGTCAATGATGTCGAGCAGCTTGAACGTATAGGACTGCCCTTGCCCATCGCGGACCACCACGTCGCGATCGAAGGGGTACATGGCGTCTCCTTCTAGGCGTTGAGCGGATTAGAAACCTTCTAAGTGTATCGATTTAGTCTCTTAATGTCAAGTTAACTGAGGACGGTCATTGCAAGCGAGGGCTCGCGGGGCGAGACCCTGGTGATAAGGCGGGATTAAACTCCCTCTAAGCTTTGGCCAAACCCCTTGTGGGCCGTGTTCAGGCGGTGTTAAGGTGGGCATGCCTCGGTTGCCGGCTGCACAGGAAGGAAGGACGCATGTTCCAGCGCCTCGAACCCGCTCGCGGGCCTGTGCGTTTGCTCTCGGCGCTCCTCTTGGCGCTGTCGATCGCCGGATGCGGCTTCGCGCCCCTGGGGCAGTCCGCCGCCCCGGCGCGACTGTCCGCGTTCTCCGAGAAGTCCGACTATCAGCTCTTCATCGAGCCGGACGACGGCCAGGCTCCGGTCCTCAAGGCCATCCAGGACGCCGAGAAGACCCTCGACGTGTCCATGTACATCCTCTCGTCGCCCGAGGTGATCGCGGGCTTGACCGATGCGCAGGCCCGCGGCGTCGCCGTGCGGGTGCTCATGGAGCCCGCGCCTTTCAACCCCTCCAACCCCAACATCCCGCTGCCCATCAATCGCAAGACCTTCGACGCCCTCAAGGCGGCGGGCGTCCAGGTGCGTTACATCCAGCCCCGCTTCAAGTACTTGCACCAGAAGACGATCGTGGTGGACGGCCGGGCGGCGATCGTCATGACCTCCAACCTCTCGCGCGCGGCCTTCGAGAGCAACCGCGAGTATGGGCTCATCGATCGCTCGGCATCGGACGTCTCCGAGATCCAGGCCATGTTCGAGGCGGACTGGGACAACCGGGAGTTCACGCCGCAGGACCCTGACCTGGTCGTGAGCCCCAGCAACTCGCGCTCCCACCTCCGGAGCTTCATTGCCAAGGCCAAGCGATCGATCTTCATCCAGATGGAGGTGCTGGGCGATCCCGAGCTCTCCAAGGCGCTCGGCGCCCGGGTCAAGGAAGGCGTCGACGTGCGCGTGCAACTCGCCCGGTTCGACAGCGGGGGCACCAACCAGAGCGAGCTCCAGGAGCTTCAGGCCGCCGGAGTCCAGAAGGTGCGCTTCCTCAAGAAGCCCGTCCTGCACGCCAAGCTCATGGTCGTGGACGGGGAGGCGGCTTACCTGGGCTCGGTGAACCTCACGACCAACTCCATGGACAACAACCGCGAGCTCGGCGTGATCGTGACCGACTCGCCTCTGGTCAAGCGACTCGCCAAGATCGCGGACCGGGACTGGGCAGCCAGCGATTAGGGCTTTTGCCGACTTTTTTCGGAACTTTAACCTTTTCATAGCCTCCTTTGGAGGTCCGCTTGCTTATACTCCTCTCCTAAGGGGGCCTGCCGGGGGCAGGCGGAACTGGAGGGGGGATGCAAGATTTGGAGGCGATCGCACAGGCGGCATGGCGCAGCCTTCCGGCGACGCGGCTGGAGGCCTACCTGGAGCTGGCGCGCAAGGCGCGCGACCTGCACGACCCGTTCTCGGCGGAGACCATCTACCGGCGGGCCATCCTCGAGGCCCGGACCGTCCGCGAAGCGGTCCGCGTGGCCGAGGTGGTGTTCCTGAGCTGGGGCGCCGAGGACGATCGCTACTTCCGGCCCATGAAGCGCCAGCTCATCGAGCATGCGCTGTCGACGGCCATCGAGCTGTCCGATTCCATCGCCGAGCTCTCCTGGATCGGGGAGAAGGCGGAGTGGATGGTCGCCCGCGAGGCGCAGGGCGAGATCGCCCGCCGTCTCGAGCACCTTCCGGCCTAGTCGTCCCAAGCGAACGGGCCCCGCGGCATGCCGCGGGGCCCGTTCGCTTTCGAACTAGACGTCGAGGTTCTTGACGTTGCGGGCGTTGGTCATGATGAACTCCTTGCGGGGCTCGACCTTGTCGCCCATGAGGACCGTGAAGAGGCGATCGGCCTCGGCGGCGTCCTCGATGTCCACCTGCAACAGCGTGCGGTTGGCGGGATCCATGGTGGTCTCCCACAGCTGCTGGGGCATCATCTCGCCCAGGCCCTTGAAGCGACTGATGGTGAGGCCATCGCCGCCGATCCGCTCCTTGAGGGCGTCCAGGTCGCGGTCGGTGTAGCAGTAGTGGATCTGCTTGCCCTTCTCGACCTTGTAGAGGGGCGGCTGCGCGATGTAGACGAAGCCACCCTCGACCAGGGGCTTGGCGAACCGGTAGAAGAAGGTCAAGAGGAGGGTCCGGATGTGGGCGCCGTCCACGTCCGCGTCCGTCATGATGATGATCTTGTGGTAGCGGAGCTTGGCGACGTCGAAGTCGTCCGCCACGCCCGTGCCCACGGCGATCGTCAGGTTCTGGATCTCCTCGTTGCCGTAGACCTTGTCGAGGCGCGCGCGCTCGGTGTTCAGGATCTTGCCGCGCAAGGGCAGGATGGCCTGGAAGTTCCGGTCGCGGCCCTGCTTGGCCGAGCCGCCCGCCGAGTCGCCCTCGACGATGTACAGTTCGCAGCGCTCGGGGTTGCGCTCGGAGCAGTCGGCGAGCTTGCCGGGCAGGCTCGAGGACTCCAGCGCGCTCTTTCGGCGGGTCAGCTCACGGGCCTTGCGGGCCGCCTCGCGGGCGCGCAGGGCGTCGATCGCCTTGCCGATGATGGCCTTGCCGACCCCAGGGGTCGAGTCGAGGAAGTGGCCGAGGCTCTCCGAGAAGACGCCCGCCACGATGCCCGTGACCTCCGGGTTGCCGAGCTTGGTCTTGGTCTGGCCCTCGAACTGAGGCTCGGGGATCTTGACGGAGATGACGGCCGTGAGGCCCTCGCGGACGTCCTCGCCCGAGAGGTTCTGGTCGTTCTCCTTGATGATGTTCTGCTTGCGGCCGTAGTCGTTCAGCAGGCGCGTGAGGACGTTGCGGAAGCCCGTGAGGTGGGTGCCGCCCTCGTGCGTGTTGATGTTGTTGGCAAAGGCCAGCACCGTCTCCGAGTAGCCGGTGGTGTACTGGACGGCGATCTCGACGGTGATGTCGTCCTTGACGCCCGAGACGTAGATGACGTTCGGGTGCAGGGTGTCCTTGTTCTCGTTGAGGTACTCCACCATCTGGATGATGCCGCCCTCGTAGTGGTAGGTCTCATCCCGGTCGGCGCCCTCGGGGCCCTGACCTTCGCCGACGAAGCGGATGAAGACGCCCTTGTTGAGGTAGGCGAGCTCGCGGAAGCGCGCCGCCAGGGTGTCGTAGCTGAAGACGACGGTCTCGAAGATGGTGGGGTCCGGCTTGAAGGTGATCTTGGTGCCGGTGCCCTCGGTGGGCTCCACGGTCTCGATGGGGGTCATGGCGTTGCCGCGCTCGAAGCGCTGGCGGTACAGGTTGCCGTTACGCTTGACCTCGGCGATCAGGTACTCGGAGAGGGCGTTGACGACCGAGACGCCGACGCCGTGCAGACCGCCCGAGACCTTGTAGCCGCCCGCGCCGAACTTACCGCCCGCGTGCAGGACCGTGAGGACGGTCTCCAGCGTGCTCTTGCCGGTCTTGGGGTGGACCTCGACGGGGATGCCTCGGCCGTTGTCGTCACACGAGATGACGCCGTCGGCGGTGAGGCGGATCGTGATGTCCGTGCAGTGCCCGGCGAGGGCTTCGTCGATGGCGTTGTCGATGACCTCGTACACCAGGTGGTGCAGGCCGCGCTCACCGGTGCTGCCGATGTACATGCCCGGCCGCTTGCGGACGGGTTCGAGCCCCTCCAGGACCTGGATCTGGGCAGCGCCGTAATCCTGCGTGACCTTGGTGGCACTGGACGTGTCGATGGCCTCGGGGGCGCTCGTCGTTTCCAGGACCTCTTCGGCGTTCGTTGGCATTGATTCCTCCACATAGCCCGGCTCGGATCCGGGGCACCCGGACCTCGATTCCATTCATTGATAATGGTCTCGGGATCGTTTCCCATTATACCATGCGGCCGGATCTGGCGCTAAGCTGCGCCGCGTTACGGTTTCGGCCGGTTTGAACCGCCTGGATGCCTTCCTGCTTGCCCTTCATCCGGCAAGGGGGGCTTGGAGCGTTCAAACCCGCGCAACGTGCTACAATGAGGGCAGCCAAGAAGGGAGAGTTGGACCCATGACCCCAGTCGCCAAGGAGGACTTCCTGGCCAGCGGAGAGGCAACCCGCTCGCTGCTCGTCTCGCCCGCGATCGTCGTGACCGGAGCCGGTGCGATCTCCCGGCTCGGTGAGATCGCCCGGACGTTCGGTCGTCATGCGCTGGTCATCGGGGGATCCCACAGCTACCCGAGCGCCCGGGAGGCCCTCGAAGCGAGCCTCGCGGAGGCGGGCGTCGCCTTCCAGGTGACGACCTACGGTCAGGACTGCTGCGAGCCCGAGCTGGATCGCCTGGTGGCCATCGAGCGGGTCCAGCAGATCGACCTGGTGGTCGGAGTTGGTGGCGGCAAGGCGCTCGACACGGCGAAGCTCGCCGCCCACCGCATGGGCCTGCCCGTGATCACGGTGCCCACCAGCGCCGCCACCTGTGCCGCCTGGACGGCCCTCTCCAACGTCTACTCGCCGGGTGGCACCTGGCTCTACGGCGTGCCCCTGCCGACCAACCCCAACGCCATCGTCGTCGACCACGCGCTGGTCGCCACCGCCCCTCCGCGCCTCTTGGCCGCGGGCATCGCCGACAGCATGGCCAAGTGGGTCGAGAGCTCGGCCTCGGTCGATCCGGCAAGCGCCGACGCCATGACCCTGTCCGCCCTCGAGATGGCGCGCTTCATCTACGAGCGCCTGCGCCTGGTGGGCGAGACGGCCTACGATCAGGCCATGCGCGGCCAGGGGGCCCTCGAGCTCAGCCAGGCCATCGACGCCAACGTCCAGCTCGCCGGCACCGTGGGCGGCCTGGGCGGTGCCCGCTGCCGCTCGGTGGTGGCCCATGCCGTCTGCAACGCGCTCACGACCGAGCCCGGCCACGGCCAGTCCTGGCACGGCGAGAAGGTTGCCTTCGGCATCGTCGTCCAGCGCATGCTGCAGGGCTTCACCGACGAGCAGCTCACCGAGCTGGTGCGCTTCTTCGCGGCCATCGGCGTGCCCGTGACCCTCCAGGGGTTGGGGGTGCGCGACGAGGCCCATGCCATCGAGCGGATCGCCCAGGCGACGGTGCGACCCGGCTCGAGCGCTCACCTTTTGCCCGGTGGCGTCGCGGTCCAGCAGGTGGCAGAGGCCATCCGCCGTGCCGACGCCCTGGGTCGCGCCCACACCCCCCGTTCGTTGTCCGTGTAGCCACAGGAGGCGTTGATGATCACTTCCCCCAAGGCGATGTTCCAGGAGTCCGAGCGTCTGCAGAAGATTCCCCCCTACGCGACCGCCCAGCTCGAGGTGCTGCGCGCCGCGGCCGAGCAGAAGGGCATGCAGGTCATCGACCTCGGCATCGGCTCGCCCGACCTGCCCACCCCGCAGCCCATCGTCGACGCCGCCATCGAGGCCGTCAAGAACCCGGCCAACCACGGCTATCCCACCTTCAAGGGCAAGAAGGCCTTCCGGGAGGCGATCGCCGCCTGGTACCAGCGCCGCTACAACGTGACGCTCGACCCCGAGACCGAGGTGTTGCCCCTCATCGGCTCCAAGGAAGGGCTCGCGAAGCTGCCCTTGGCCTACATCAACCCCGGCGACAAGACGATCGTCCCGCAGCCGTCGTACCCGGTCCACACCCGCGGCACGCTGCTCGCGGGCGGCGAGATCGTCGAGGTGGCGTGCATGGAGCACACGGGCTTCCTGCCCGACTGGGGCACGGTGCGTCCCGAAGACGCCGAGGCCGCCAAGCTCCTCATCTTCAACTTCCCCTCCAACCCGACTTCCGCGGTCGCGCCCCGCTCGTTCTACGAGGAGACGCTCGAGTTCGCCAAGGAGCACGGCATCATGCTGGTGCATGATCTCGCCTACGCGGACATCGCCTTCGACGGCTTCAAGCCGACGAGCATGCTCGAGATCCCCGGCGCCAAGGAGCACGGCGCCCTCGAGTTCTTCACCATGAGCAAGACCTACAACATGGCCGGCTGGCGCTGCGGCTTCGTGGTGGGCTCGGCCAAGATGATCCAGGCCCTCTACCGGGTCAAGACCAACATGGACTATGGCGTGCCCAACTTCGTTCAGGACGCGGCGATCGCGGCCCTCAACCTGCCCGAGAGCCACGTGACCCAGATGATCGAGGTCTACCGCGAGCGCCGGGACGTGGTCGTCGAGGGCCTCAACAAGCTCGGCTGGAAGGTCGAGAAGCCCAAGGCGGCCATGTACGTGTGGGCGCCGGTGCCGCATGGCGAGAAGGCCTACGACTTCGTCGCGCGGGTCATCGACACCGCGGGCGTCGTCTTCACCCCGGGCACGGGCTTCGGCGCCATGGGCGAGGGCTACTTCCGCATCTCCTTGGTCAAGCCGGTCGAGGTCCTCAAGCAGGCCCTGGATCGCCTCGAGAAGGCGGGCATCCGCTTCCAGTAAGCACCAACGAACCGAGCCCCGGGGCACTGCCCCGGGGCTCGGTCTTTTTGAGTAACTGCTCTTGGCATGCGAAGGCCCGTCATCCCGGCGAAACTACTATCTGTTGAAGAGAAAAATCCTCTAGGTCGCTTAAGATCGGTGGGTACCAACCAAACCGCTCAGCAAGGGACCTAGAGGATTGCTGGCAGAGGGAGTGCTCATACCGGCCTGCCATTGA
>DATNQJ010000003.1:0-3162 GCA_036704085.1 Stenomitos sp. | reverse complement strand
GCCTGCACGCGGAATCCCCTGTTATCCGTCTAGTGTTACAGCGCGAGCGTACTGATCCACAGGTCGGGATCCGGGGTCACCTATCGTACGGCGCTTACGGCGTAGATCTCGACCGGGGCCGGCCGCGCTCATCGAGCCAGGTTGGCGGGGGCGGGTTCATCGATTATGGATCGCCAGCGCCACCGCGAGCGCGAGTCCGGCGAGGAACAGGACTGCGCCCCACGTGACCGCCCACGGATGCTCGCGGGTAATGCCGGGTGGAACGGGGTTCCCGACTCCTTCCGGTCGCGGCGCACGCACGAACAAGGTGAACGGGTTCGAGACCGGAACCACCTTGAGACCCCACAGGAGCAGCACGGAACCGAGCAACTGACAGAGCCAGGAGACCGCAGCTAACCAATGGCGCGCATCCATTGACCTACCTCCGAGGACCGTTGGTCACTGTTTCTGGCCGCCCTCCCTCGTCCGACGCTCGAAGCCGGCCAACTCCTGCCGAAGGTCCGACTCCAAGTGGCGTATCTCATGACTCTTGGCCCAGGCCAGCAGCGTCCGAGCTTCTGCCTCGGTCAACTGCACCTCGTAGCCGTCGCTGAGTTCGACCATACGGGCCGGCTCTTCAAAGATGCCAGCAAGCTCGGACGGTAGCTGCTCATCGGCCAGCAGGGCGTCGAGATCCTCTGCGCAGAGCGGGCACGTCAGGTCAGCCATGGCTTGTTCCTCAATTCCCCCGTTGAGCCGAGGCGCGACGGCCCGGTGGGGCCTTCTTTAAGGGTAGCCGCTGGTGGAACCAGGAGCAAATCATAGTCCGCGCACTCGCCCGTTGGTGTAGGTTCGACGTGCCTGGCCCAGCTTCCGCCCTGTTCTCCTATCTAGTCGGCCAGACGGAGGCTCGTTATCGATCGGCGCGCGTTCATCGGTACTCTGGCGGGCAGCCTCCTCGCCGCGCCGCTCGCCGCCGAGGCGCAGCAGGCGGGGAAGGTCTACCGCATCGGCATGCTGGAGACGAGATCCACGTCACTCAACGCCGCCAACATCGATGCCTTCCGACAAGGGTTGCTGGAGCTTGGGTACAAGGAGGGTCAGAACCTCGAGATCGTGTACCGATCGTCAGACGGCCGCAACGAACGGTTCCCAAGCCTAGCGAGCGAGTTGGTTCGTCTAAGAGTGGATCTGATCCTGACAAGGGGGACGCCAGCGGCTCTGGCGGCAAAGCGGGCGACACGAACGATCCCGGTCGTCATGGCGGCAAGTGCCGATCCGGTCGGATCTGGCCTCGTCGCCAGCCTCGGGCGCCCAGGCGGGAATGTCACGGGCCTGAGCAGCGCAGACATCGAAGTGTATGCGAAACGGTTCGAGTTGCTCAGCGTGATCCTCCCGAACCTTGCGCGAATCGCTGCGATCTTTGACATGAGTAACCCGGTCATTCCGCCTCAGTGGCATGTAGTCGAAGCAACCGCCCGCTCCCTTGGGATCCATGCTCAGCTTCTCGACGTGCGACGCCCCCGGGATCTCGGGAGAGCATTCGATGCGGCAGCGCAACAGCATGCCGAGGCGCTCATCGTGGGAGTCGGGAGCATCACGCAGGGGAATCTCCGAACCATCGCTGACCTTGCGGCAAAGCGGCGGCTGCCGTCGATCTATGGGGCCAAGGAGTATGCGGACTTCGGGGGGCTGATCACTTACGGAGCGAGCGACCCTCACATGTATCGCCGAGCGGCCACCTTTGTTGACAAGATCTTCAAAGGCGCCATGCCGAGCGATCTCCCCGTCGAACAGCCCACCACGTTCGAGCTGGTGATCAACCTCAAGACCGCCAAGGCCTTGGGCCTGACGATCCCGCCGTCACTCCTGCAGCGGGCAGATCAGGTGATCGAATGATGGACCGCCGGGCGTTCATCTCGGGCATCACTCTCGTCATCCTCGCCGCGCCGCTCGCCGTCGAGGCGCAGGAAGCCGGGAAGGTGTGGCGGATAGGGTATCTAGACCAGGGATCGGCGGCCCGTAGCGGGTCCTATGTGGACGGACTCCGGCAAGGGCTGCGCGATCTCGGTTGGGTCGAGGGCCGCAATATCGCCATTGAAGTTCGGTTTGCCGAGGGGAAGACCGATCAGCTCGCCAGGCTCGCGGCTGAGCTCGTCCGTCTCAAGATGGATCTCATCGTCACCTCGACTACGCCAGCGGCCCTGGCTGCCAAGCACGCCACGACGACGATACCCGTCGTCATTGGATTTGCGGCCGACCCGGTCGGAAGCGGAATCGTCGCCAGCCTTGCGCACCCCGGAGGGAACATCACCGGGTGGACGCACTCGGGTCTCGAGTTGCGGGCGAAATATTTGGAGTTGCTCAAGGAAGCCGTTCCCGAGGCCACGCGCGTTGGTGTCCTTTGGAACCCAGCTAACCCGGTACATCGACCGTCGTTGAAAGTCATCGAAGGCGCGGCCCAGCGACTCAAGGTGGAGTTGCACCTAGCGGGCGTACAAGACCCCAAAGAGATTGAGCGTGCCGTCTCGGCGCTGGTGGGGAAGGGCGTGCAGGCCCTCGTCGTGTTCCCAGACGGAATGTTTCAAACTCAGACCCCGCAGGTCCTCGCCCTGGCTGCCCGGCACCGCCTTCCCGCCCTGTACGGCCTCAGGGAGTACGCGGAGCTCGGAGGTCTGATGGCCTATGGGGCCAATATCGCCGAGATGCATCGGCAGCTCAGCGCATCCTTAGTGGACAAGATTCTTCGGGGTGCTCAGCCCGCACACCTTCCCGTCGCCCAACCGACGGAGTTCGATCTGCTGATCAACCTCAAGACGGCCAAGACGCTCGGCTTGACGATCCCGGAGTCGCTTTTGCTGCGGGCGAATCGGGTGATCGAGTAGTAGCAGGCCGTTTCAGTTGGACTCGCGGTGAGTGGGCGCCAACCGGCGAAGCGAGCTATGCGGCGCGAGAGCGAGACACCGGGGACAGGTTGTGTCTGCGCGGTCGGAGGAGAGGATAGTACTAACCGACCTGCACAGCGGCCGCTTCCGACCGGGAGGGAGATAGTGGACCCGTCGCCTTTTCATCGCGGACAGGCTAGCGTGAGAGGGCTAGAAAACCGCCGAAAAATCTGAGACCCCAGGCGATTTGTGCCTACCGAAGTCTCCCCCGTGCCCTGGCCGGCCGACCCTCCTGCCC
>DATNQJ010000002.1:0-3450 GCA_036704085.1 Stenomitos sp. | reverse complement strand
CAGGGCCTCGACCTGCTCGTTGAGCCCGAGCTGCACCTCGACCCCGGAGAGCTTGGGCAGGCCGGCCTTGAAGTAGTAGGGGTTGCGCTCGAAGACGAGGCGCTGGCCGCTCACGTACTCCTTGAGGCGGAAGGGGCCCGTGCCGACGGGGTGCTTGGCGAAGCCGTCGATCTCGCCCGCGCCCTTGGGCACGATGGCGGCGTAGCTGAGGCCCAGCACCTGCAGGAAGGTGGGCTGCGGCTCGCTGAGGGTGATGACGACGGTCCGGGCGTCGGGGGTGGCGATGCCCGCCACCGCCTGGCCCTTGCCGTCGAGGGCCTCGGGGGCCCCGACGATGGCGCGGTAGAAGCTCGCGCCCGGCGACTTGGTCTCGGGGCGCAAGAGGCGCGTCAGGGAGTAGCGCACGTCCTCGGAGGTGAGGGGGTGGCCGTCGTGGAAGCGCACGCCGGGGCGCAGCGTGAAGGTGTAGTGCTTGCCGTCCGGGCTCACGGTATAGCGCTCGGCCAGGTCCGGCACGACGCGGGCGGCGGAGTCGAAGGTCACCAGCCCGTTGTAGAGCCAGTGGCTCACGCCGATGGCGGGCACGTTGGAGGCGAGCGCCGGATCGAGGGTGCTCGGATTGTCCTGCAGGCCCAGGCGCAGGACCTGGGGCTTGGCTTGGGCGGCCGAGGCGAACAGGGTCCACGCGGCCAGGATCAGGACGAGGGAAGGCTTCTTCATCGTAGGCTTTCGATCGGGGTCAGGCCTACAAATGCTAGCACCTCGCCCGATCGGTCACAAGGTAAGGCCGCTCCGGGGACTTCCGGGCTACAACGCCAGGCCGCTCTGGGGGACATGGGTCCGCCAGCGCTCGAAGTCCTTCTGGATCAAGGGGACGAAGCGGCTGCTGGTGGCCTCCATGGCCCCCTTCATGAGGGCCTGGAGCGCGCCCTGGACCACCGGGCGCGGCATCCAGCGCAGGAACGCCGGCAGCTTGATGCGGGCGTGGGCCTGGGTCCAGCAAAAGAGGCTGGTGCCCTCCGGGGCGGGATGGAACTGGGCCTCGCCCTCGAAGCTCGCCTCCAGGTCGACGTCCATGGCGTTCGACTCGAGCAGGCGGCACTCCTGGGAGGCCATGTGGGTGACGCCCGGATGGTCGACGAACTCGACCTCGAAGGCCGGGGTCACCGTGAGGCCCAACGCGGAGAAGCCGCGGGTGGCGACCCGGTAGCGCCCCGCCCCGAGGGCGGTGACGTGCTCCTTGCCCACCAGATCGCTCAGCAGATCCTCGTTCTGGGCGAAGTAGCGTCCCACCAGCTCGGGCGGAGCGGGCAGGATGACGGTGCGCTCGGTGTAGGCGTCGAGTTCGATGTCCATGAGCCCTCCGTACCGCGTCGGGTGGGGTGCTAAACCGGGCGGGCTCACCGCCGTCGCGCTTGGCTCCAGCGGTCTCCGAGCACGTTGGCGGAGAGCACGATGAGCGCGATCGCAAGCCCCGGCGTGAGCATGAGCCAGGGGGCGTCCCGGAAGTAGAGCTGTCCTTCCTGGATCATGTTGCCCCAGCTGGGGGTGGGCGGCCGCACGCCGAGGCCGAGGAAGCTGAGGGCCGCCTCCAGGAGGAACATGTCGGCGAGCTTGAGCACCAACAAGGACATGAGGGTGGGGGCGACGTTGGGCAGCACGTGCCGGGCGAGGATCCACCCGGAGCCGGCACCGGTGGACCGGCTGGCGGCGATGAACTCCTGCTCGCCGAGGGCGAGGGCGGCGCCGCGCACCACGCGCGCCACCGCGGTCCAGCCGACCAGGCCGAGCGTCAGGACCACCATCCAGGGCGAAGGGGGCAGGACGGCGGCGAGGGCGATCGCCAACAGCAGGGTGGGAAAGGCCATCACGATCTCGGTCACGCGCATGAGGACCAGATCCACCCAGCCGCGGAAGTAGCCGGAGAGGATGCCGACGGCGCCGCCGAGGACGCCCGCGAGGGCGGTGGCGGAAAAGCCCACCCACAAGGAAATGCGCGCGCCGTGCAGCCAGCGGGCGAAGACGTCGCGGCCCAGCTCGTCGGTGCCGAGCGGATGGGCCCAGCTCGGAGCCAGCGGCATGCCGAACTCCGTGAGGCCGTCGGGCAAGAGCGTCAGGGGATCCACCGGCCAGAGGCGGGGGGCCAGGATCGCCATGAGCCCGAAGGCCGCGAGCACGCCGCCGGCAGCCCACACACCGGGGCTGAGACGGGCTCGCCGCTTGGCAACGGGCGGAGCCGGAGGGGCTGCCTCCGGTAGGGCGATCGGCTGGGCCATGGGGATCCTTTCCGGGGAGGCCGAAACCGTGCTCACCCTACGGGGTGCTCTCCTGTTTGTCAAGCGCAGGGCGCCGCAAAGCGGCAATATTACAGGATTGTTGAGCTTTTTTTGTGCAAAACGTCCTATCAATCGGCTTGCTCGCTGGGTATAGTACTCCGTGAGGTCGCACGACAGGAGGCTTTGATGGCGCGCGTTCGAGTAGGATTGCTTGCCTGTGCACTTACGCTCACCGCTTGGATGGCTCCTGCCCAGGCGAGTACGGAGCTTTCCGCCCGCTCGGCCCTGGTGATGGACGGACAGGGGCACGTGCTCTTCCAGCGCAACCCCAATGCCAAGCTGCCTCCGGCCAGCACCACCAAGGTCCTCACGGTCCTGGTCGCCCTCGAGAGCGCCAACCTGGACGAGATCGTGACGGTCTCGCGCAAGGCGGCCAACGCGGAGCCCTCCAAGCTCGGCATCAAGCCCGGAGAGACCTACACGGTGCGCGAGCTGTGCTATGCGGCCCTGCTCAAGAGCGCCAACGACGCGTGCGTGGCCCTCGCGGAGCACATCGCGGGCTCGGAGGGCAAGTTCGCGGTGCTCATGAACCGCAAGGCCCGCCTGTTGGGGGCGATCGACTCGCACTTCGCCAACTCCAACGGGCTGCCCATCAAAAACCACTATACGACGGCCAAGGACCTGGCCACGATCCTGCATGCGGCCCTCCAGAACCCGGTCTTCACGCGGATCGCCACCACCACGGACCTCACGCTGGAATGGCCGGGGCACCATCCGACGGTCAAGGTCCACAACAAGAACAAGCTCCTGACGGCTTACGCCTACCCGGTGCTCGGCAAGACGGGCTATACGCTAGCCGCACGGCATTGCTACGTGGGGCAGACCCAGGCGGCCAACCCGATCACGGTGGTGCTGATGGGGAGCCAGAAGCTCTGGCCCGAGGCCAAGCGGCTCCTGGACCTGGGCACGCGCACGGCCATGCGCGAGGTGACGGCCGGCGGCGGTCACCAGGTGCCGAGCAGTGAGGCCGCCCTCACGTATTAATCGCTTCCGTGAGCTTTAATCCCCCGGCTCTGCCGGGGGATTGATCGCGTCTGGGGCCTCCGGATCCAGAGGGCAGCAGCCCCATCCTTGAGACCCACAACAACCCGTTCGCCCTGAGCCTGTCGAAGGG
>DATNQJ010000001.1:0-2972 GCA_036704085.1 Stenomitos sp. | reverse complement strand
GCCGGGTTCAAGATGACGTCCAGCCCCGTGAACCCGATCCCGTTCCCCGCCTTCAGCCCGATGCCGAGGAGGTTTCCGGTACCGGCGGCGGTGGCCTGGTAGCCGCCCCGCGAGGTCCGCATCTGGGCGCTGGCCGGGACCTGCCCGGCCAACACCACGGTGCCGCCTAGGATCAGGGAACCGATGAGCTTCGCGTGCTTCATGAGCGCATCTCCTTTGCTTGATCGGAACGACGACGATGGTTAGGACGCACGGTGCGACGCCTCGACACCGGCGAGGCCTGACAGCCAACCGTCCCTATTGTCGATGCGGACTCCCTCCGCACGCCTGTTACTAAAGGACAAAATCTTCCTCGATGACCGCTTCCCGTTCGGCCGCCGAGAGGGATCGGCCGGAACATCGTTGTCTTCCCCCGGCATCCATGAGGTCATAGGGGCGGCCCACGCCCCGGCGCTCCGAAGGAGGTCCACCGTGCCAGCCAAGCGCCTACCGATCGCCTGTGCCCTCGTGCTGTCCCTGCCCAGCCCGCCGGTCCATGCGGTCGTGCCGGAGGCCGCTGCGGACGCGCGGGCCCGCGCCACGGAGCAGCAGATGACAGACGCCGAGCGCTTCTCCCTGGTCTGGGGCCTGATGCCGATGGGCTTCGATGGCAAGCGGGACCCGCGCGTCCCACCGGATGCCGTCCCGAGCGCCGGCTACGTTCCGGGGGTGCCGCGCCTCGGCGTCCCCGCGCTGCGCGAAACCGACGGCAGCCTGGGCGTCACGAACCCCTCCGGCTTCCGGCCCGGCGACACCGCCACGGCCCTGCCCGCAGGCCTCGCCCTCGGGGCGACGTTCCACCCGGCGCTCGCGCACGAGGCGGGGGCGCTCGTCGGGCGCGAGGCTCGCGCCAGGGGGTTCAACGTCCTGCTCGGAGGGGGCGTCAACCTGGCCCGGGATCCGCGCAATGGGCGCAACTTCGAGTACTACTCGGAAGACCCGCTCCTGAGTGCCGCCATGGGCAGCGAGGCCATCCGGGGCACGCAAGCCGAAGGGGTCATCTCCACGATCAAGCACTATTCGCTCAACGACAACGAGAGCAATCGCCACCAGCTCGACGCGATCATCGATCCGGCCGCCCACCGGGAATCCGATCTGCTGGCCTTCCAGCTGGCGATCGAGCGCTCGGGGCCGGGCGCGGTCATGGCCGCCTACAATCAGGTCAATGGGGTCTATGCCTGCGGGAACGCCTATTTGCTGAACGGCGTCCTGAAGGGAGCATGGGGCTATCCGGGATGGGTCATGTCGGATTGGGGCGCGGTCCATGATTGGACCTACGCCCTGGCGGGACTCGATCAGGAGTCGGGGGCGCAGCTGGATGCTAAGATCTGGTTCGACCAGCCGCTCCGGGCGGCCTACGCCGCAGGGAGGCTGCCCAAGTCCCGCCTCTCCGACATGGTCCGGCGGATCCTGCGCTCGATCTACGCGATCGGGCTGGACCAGCCCCGGCCCGCGCCGGCGATCGCCCCCGAAAGGCACCATGCGACGGCGCTCGAGGTCGCCCGCCAGGGAATCGTGCTCTTGAAGAACCAGGGGGCGCTCCCACTCGCGAACGGCAAGCAGCGCATCGCCGTGATCGGCGGTCAGGCGCACCTGGGGGTGCTCTCCGGCGGGGGATCGAGCCTGGTCACGCCCCCGGGCGGGTTCGCGGCCGTCGTCCCCATCGGGGGCGAGGGGAACATGGCGGCACTCCGCAATCAGTACTTCGTGCCCTCCTCTCCGCTGACGGAGCTGAGGAAGCTGCTACCGGACGCGTCGATCCGCTACGATGCCGGGGCCTTCCCGGCCGAGGCGGCCGCTCTGGCGCGGCGCTCGGACGTGGCGATCGTCTTCGCCATCCGGCACGAGAGCGAGGAGTTCGACAGCCCGGACATGTCGCTGCCCTTCGGGCAGGCGGCGCTGATCGAGGCGGTGGCGCGAGCCAACCCCAACACCCTCGTCGTGCTCGAGACCGGCAACCCGGTGGAGATGCCGTGGAGGGGGCAGGTGAAGGCCATTCTCGAGGCCTGGTTCCCGGGAGAAGCGGGTGGGCAGGCGATCGCCGAGGTTCTCACGGGCCGCGTCAATCCGTCCGGCCGCCTCCCCATGACCTTTCCGGTCGACCAGGCGCAGTTGCCGCGCCCCCGCCTCCCCGGACTCGGCACTCCCTACGGGGCGCCCGTGACGGTCCGCTACCAGGAAGGAGCCGAGGTCGGCTACCGCTGGTACACCCTGACAGGAGCGACGCCGCTTTTCCCGTTCGGCCACGGGCTGAGCTATACGAGCTTCGCCTACCGCGACTTCACGGTCTCCGCCGGCGAGGCGCTCTCGGCGAGCTTCACCGTGCAGAACGTCGGGCCCCGCGCGGGCGCGGACGTCCCGCAGGTCTACCTGACGGCGGCGCCCGAGGGGAAACGGGCACGGCTGCTCGGCTTCGAGCGGGTCGAGCTGCGTCCCGGGGAGGCGCGGCGGGTGACGGTCCCCCTCGACCCGCGCTTGCTGGCGCGGTTCGACTCGAAGGCAGGCCGCTGGCGCCTGGCAAAGGGCACCTACCGGCTGGCCCTCGGCAAGAACGCGACCGAGCTGGTCCAAGCAGCCCACCTTACGATGGACTCACGGTTATTTGGCCACTAGGCGGCCTTCGAACCTCGATGGAGCCCCTCGCACCCAAAATAACGCTCCCTTAGTGCGTATGTCATATACCCCTGCCGGGTACGGTGCATCAGCTCTCCTTCAGCGGAATTTCCCGCTAGAAAGGTCCACCTATGCACCCAGCCGGGATCGACTACGCCATTCTCGCCGTCTACGCCCTCTTCGTCCTGGGCATCGGCTTCGCCCTGAAGCGCAGCGTCAAGAACTCCGAGGACTTCTTCAGCTCGGGACGCCGCATCCCGGGCTGGATCACGGGGCTGGCCTTCCTGTCGGCCAACCTCGGCGCCCTCGAGGTGATGGGG